>JALYYH010000139.1 GCA_030946665.1 Gemmatimonadota bacterium | reverse complement strand
TCCAAGCGGAGAATCCGCAGGATAAACCTCTCCGCGAATGAACAGTCCATCCGCGCACGGGATCTCGAACGCTTCCGGACTCTTCGAGCTGACCTCGGTCACCCTTCGACTTCGCCGCTGATGTCTGTCCAGCCCTGGAAGCCACGGGCCATCGACGCGACGTTCGGATATCCCATCTGCTTCATCGTCAACGCCGCGAGCGCTGACCTATTCCCTCTTGCGCAATAGATCACGACTTTCTGGCCGCGATCGATCAGCGCTTCCACCCTGGTCTCGAGATTCCCACGCGGGAGGTGAACCGCCTGCGGCAATCTCCCGAGGTTCCATTCGTTCGGCTCCCTGACGTCCAGATACACCACGCTGTCTCCTCGCGCCTGCATCGCGCGAACCTCCTCCGCGCTTACCTCCTCGATCTGCTGCCTGGCCTCTTCGATGAGATCCTCGCCCGTTTTGTGCGCCATCGAGCGTGTGGTCAGGAGGTGTACGACGTGACGGTCAGCGTTCGCGTAGCGGTGTCCATCGTCGCCATCGCGCCCAGCGGAATTGTCCACTGTTCCGCAACGTGTCCGGCTGGAATTCCAGCGAGACATGGAACACCCAGCGAGTGCGCAAGCTCGCCAAGGACTTCGTCGAACTGGCGTCCGCTGCCACCGCTGTCTTCGGGACAGCTCGTGCAGTCTCCGAAGACGATCGCCTTGCAGCCATTCAGCGTCCCCGACAGCTTGAGCTGCTGCAGCATTCTATCGATGCGATAGACGGGTTCGTTGACGTCCTCCAGGATGAGGATGCCGTCGGCGAGGTCGGGCATGTACGGAGTACCACACAGAGATGAGAGAACGGCGAGGTTTCCACCTACCAGCCTGCCTTCCGCCGTTCCCGCGTTGATCTCGCGCGCCTTCGGAGCTTGGCCGCACGAATCTGTCCGTCGTAAGAGCGCGCGCTCCAGCGAATCGCGCGAGAAATCGGTGAGCACCTCTCGCGCGGTTGGTCCGTGAAAGCTGATGAGCCTGCATTTCCTCTGCACCGCGGAATGAAGGGCTGTGATGTCCGAGTAGCCGATGATCGTTTTCGGCGCACGCGAGAGAGCTTCGTAGTCTATCCCCGGCAGAATTCGCATCATTCCGTATCCACCGCGCAGACACCAGATCGCGTCGATTTTCGGATCGCGGATTGCGCGATTGATGTCGTTCAATCGATCGCGATCGTGTCCGGCGAGATACCCGGTGCGTTCCGTCGCGTGCGCTCCCACGATCGGCTCCCAGCTCAGCGTGCGCGCGTTTTCCTGGGCGCGGGGCAATTCTTCCGGTTTTTGCAGCGGCCCGGCTGGCGCAACGAGCGCGACGTGCGCTCCAGCTTCGAGCGGCTGCGGCGCGCGAAAGTGCTTCACTGGCACGGAAGTTTTTCTTGGTGGCGCGGATTACGCAGTGATCTTCCTGATTGCATGTTCCTAATATGGCACATGCATTGCTTTTCTTGCTCCTGGTGACAACCAACTCTGGAGGGTAGCAGAATGGCTGGTACGGAAAACGATTTTGGTGCTAAGGGTGGTGGTGGATCCGGCGGCGGTGGTGGTGGCAAGCCCGGCGGTGGCGGTTCCTCCGGAGGTGGCGGTGGCGGAATGGGCGGCGGCCAGGGCGGCGGCGGTGGTGGTAACCGTGGCGGGGGCGGCGGCGGCCAAGGTGGAGGAGGACAAGGTGGCGGCGGACGCCCACCAGGTGGTGGAGGCGGAGGCGGCCAAGGTGGTGGTGGACAAGGCGGCGGAGGCGGAGGTGGACGCCCCGGTGGTGGACAAGGTGGTGGAGGGGGAGGCGGACGCCCTGGTGGTGGGGGTGGCGGAGCTCCTGGCGGTGGCGGTGGAACGGGCGGTGGAGGAGGCGGTGGTGGACGCCCCGGCGGTGGCGGGGGCGGCGGAAACCGCTAGCTCATTCCATTCCAGCGGGGCGTCGCGGAAGCGCGGCGCCCCGCTTTTTTGTTGATGCATTATCTCATCGCGCTACTCTGGTCGCTGCCGTGGATCGTGCCTCCAATCGTCACGTATTTCCGGCTGCGACACTCGCGCTCGCTCGACGACGAAAGCGACGCCGTTCCGCCGAATGCGCCACTCGTTACCGTCATCGTTCCCGCCAGAAACGAAGCGCACAACATCGCGCGCTGCGTCCAGTCGATTCTCTCTACGACATATCCGAATCTCGAGCTCGTCGTAGTCGACGACTCCTCCACCGACGGAACCGCGGACGTCGCCCGGAGAGCGGCCGAGGGTGATCCGCGCGCCCGCGTGATAACGTGCCCGCCGCTGCCGGATGGCTGGTTCGGCAAGCAGTGGGCGTGCGCCACCGGAGCGAAAGTCGCGCGCGGCAGCGTCCTCCAGTTCACCGACGCCGACACCGTGCACAGCGCGGATCTGGTGCCGCGTTCTACCAACGCGATGCGCGGCGCCAGGGCGCAGCTTTTCTCCGTCGCCGGCCGGCAGGAGCTCGGCGGTTTCTGGGAAAAAGTGATCCAGCCCCAGATCTTCACCATTCTCTCGATGCGCTACGGCGGCACCGAGTCCGTCACTCAGGCGACGAGAGTCAGCGACAAAATCGCCAATGGGCAGTGCATTTTCGTCACGCACGACAGCTACGACTCGATCGGCGGACACGCGAGTGTGCGCACTTCCGTCGCCGAAGATCTGATGCTGGCGCAGAAATTTTTCGCCGCACGCAAGAGGGTCGTGTTGATGCTCGGCCTCAACCAGCTATCCACGCGGATGTACGCATCCCTCGGCGAAATCATCGCCGGCTGGCGAAAGAACGTGTTCGCGGGCGGTCTCGATTCAGTACCGTTCGGACGAGTCGGGCGCACTTTTTTTCCTCTCGTCCTTCTGTTGCCGCCTCTGGTCCAGCTCTTCCCGGTGGCGGGCCTGATCCTGTCCCCGTTCGGCATCACAGCTCCCGCCGTTCTGCTGTGGGCGACGATCTCGGTCGCGGCGACACTCGCCTGGTGGATCGTCGTCTATGTGACCATTGGTGAAAACCCCTTGTACGCGTTCGCCTATCCGCTGGGTGCGCTCATTCTTCTGTACATCTTCGTCACCGCTGTCCTTCGCGGCCGTCGGGTTGCGTGGAAAGGCAGGACATACATCTCGCAGTAAACGCGGATCATACGGCCTCCGTGGTCACGCGGTCTTTCGCGTCGAATAGTCGCCAAACGATGTAAACACCGAGGTCAGCCATGACTACGCTCGACGAGTGCGAACTCTCGAGCGTGCTACGGCACTTATCAGCAACGCCAGCTCTCAGGAAGGATTTGCCAACATCTTCCGCGAGTTGGGATTCGCTGGACGGTTGCTGCCCCTGGATACCGTCGCGAAAGATGCACTCGGTCTTCCCGCCAACCTCCGCAGCGCTCAGATCGCCCAGGGTACCGGTTCGATTCGTGGTCTCGCCCTCGATTTTCCGGACAGCGCAGAACTTCGACACAGTCTCACCGCTGTCGTCAATGCGCTTGCCAGGCGCTCGCCGCAGCTGCTCTGGATAGTCATCGCGACTCGCGACGCCGCCAGCGAGGTCGCGATTGTCTGCTGGTCGTCCACTGCCTCCCGAACACGGATCGCCTCACTCCTCTGCAACCGCGACAGGTTGTTCGAGAGCGATGCAGAAACATTGTGCGCGCTCGCTTCCGCCGCCAGCGATTCTGATCTGCTCACCTACTCACGCTGGCTGGACATCCTCGGCAGAGAAGCGATCACGCGTCGTTTCTTTCGCGTCCTACAGAAGGCGGTCAGCGATCTGGCCGACTCACTGGGTGGAGCGGCCAGTCGAACGGAGCGGCATGAGCTCGCGTTGCTATACGTGTCACGCCTGATCTTCCTATCCTTCCTCGAGGCCAAAGGTTGGCTGGATGGTGACTTCGGCTTTCTCAGCAACGGCTATTCGCAGTGCCTTGCGTCCGGTGGACGCTACCAGAAAAAAGTTCTCGAGCCCCTCTTTTTTGGCACGCTGAACACCGTTGTCCGCAGCCGCTCGGCACGAGCTCGGGCCTTTGGCCGCGTGCCGTTCCTCAACGGCGGCCTGTTTTCAAGATCGGGGTTGGAGAAGCGGCGGCGAAGCTGCGTCTTCAGCGACGAATCCTTCGGAGACGCGTTCGGATCGCTTTTCTCGAGGTATCGTTTCAGCGGCCGCGAGGATTCAGCGATCTGGTCCGAAGCGTCGATAGATCCGGAGATGTTGGGCAAAGCCTTTGAGGCCCTGATGGCGGCCGGCGAGAGAAAATCGAGCGGAGCGTTCTACACTCCTCAGGCGCTCGTCGAAGCCGTGGCAGAGCAAGCGCTTTGCTCTGCGCTTCGTGACGACGGCGCTGGCGAGACATACGATCAGCAAAGCCTCTCTCCGCTGGAACGGCTTCGGCGAATTCGCGTCCTCGACCCCGCCTGCGGCTCGGGCGCTTTTCTCGTTCACGTGCTGGAGCGAATCGCGTCTCTCCGCCTCGACGCCGGCGAATCTGGATCCATCGCGGAAATCAGACGTCTTGTCCTGACGACCTCCATCTTCGGTGTCGACCTGAATCGGATGGCAGTGTGGCTTTGCGAGTTGCGGCTCTGGCTCGCGATCGTGATCGAGAGCGCCGAGGGCGATCCCATGCGGGTCGTACCACTGCCAAACCTCGATCGCCACATTCGGGTCGGTGATTCATTGTCCGGCGGCGCATTCGACAACGCGCCGCGCGCGCCGAGTGGGCGCAAGCTCGCGAGCCTTCGCGGCCGGTATATGCGAGCATCGGGACCGCGCAAGCGAACCCTTGCCAGAGCGATGGATCGTGCCGAGCGCAACGCCGCGATCGAGGTACTGGAACGTAAACGAGCCCAATTGACTGCGGCGCGGAAGGAGCTGCTCATAGCAGTCCGCGCGAAGAATCTTTTCGGCGAACGACATCCGCCTGATCGCGACGCCCGAGAGCGACTGCTGACCGTTCGTTCTCGATTCAGGGACGCCAGGCGGCGTGAACGTCATCTTCGCAACGGTGGCGCGCTTCCCTTCTCATTCGCGGCGCATTTCTCCGACGCTGCCGTCGGATCCGGGTTTGACCTGATCATCGGCAACCCGCCGTGGGTGCGCCTGCATCACATTCCTGAATCGTCGCGTGAATCTTTCCGGCGCGACTTCGTCGTGTACCGTAACGCGTCGTGGGAAAACGGAGCAGCTGGAGCCGGTGCCGGGCGCGGGTTTTCCGCTCAGATCGACATGTCCGCTCTTTTCGTCGAGAGGTCGTACGAGCTCCTTCGACCCGGCGGCACGATGGCATTGCTTCTTCCGTCGAAACTGTGGCGATCTCTCGCCGGCGGTGGAGTACGGAGGCTGCTGCTGGAGCAAACCGATTTGACTGCGCTCGAAGACCTGTCTGAATCACCCACAGACTTCGAGGCGGCCGTCTACCCGTCCCTCCTCGTCTCGCGGAGAAAATCGCCGACACCTCTCCAGGTACCAGTGTCCTTCACCGCAACGGTTCGGCTCCGTGATCGCATCGTAAGGTGGTCGTGCGCGCCAGGCTCTCTCGCGTTCGATCGGACGTCGGGGAGCCCATGGATCCTGCTTCCACCCCTCGCACGTCAGTCATTTGACGGAATCCGAAACGCGGGGATTCCCTTTGCTTGCTCTGCGTTCGGCCGTCCGCTGCTGGGAGTGAAGACCGGATGCAACGAAGCATACATCGTCCGGGTGGACGGAGTCGACGGCGACGTCGCGTCGATCTTCGCGGGTGAGCGTCGCGGGTATATCGAGCGCGAAATGCTTCGACCTCTGGTTCGCGGCGAGACCCTCGCTGCATGGAGCATCATCGGTCCGCGGGAATACCTGGTGTGGCCGCAGCGCGACCACAATCTGCCTCGACAGGAGCTTCCAGCGATGGCTCGCCGCTGGCTGCTTCCATTTCGCGATCAGCTCATTGGGCGCAGTGATCTTCACGGGCGAATGCCGTGGTGGACGGTTTTCCGCACCGAAAGCGCACGCCATCATCAGGCTCGAGTCGTTTGGGCGGACTTCGGCGTTGTCCCCCGGGCGGCGGTGATCCAGGCAGGCGATCCGATTGTTCCGCTGAACAGCTGCTATGCGCTTGGATGCGACACGCTCGACGACGCATATGCTCTCGCCGCGCTCCTGAACGGTCCACTCGCCGCGGCGTGGCTGAACGTGGTGGCCGAGCCGGCGCGCGGCGGCTACAGACGATTTCTTGGTTGGACGATGTCCCTGTTGCCTTTACCGAGCGACTGGAACGAGGCGAGGGGAAGGCTCGCACCCCTGGGCGCGCGCGCGATGTCAGGCGACATCCCATCGAAGAGCGAGCTGCTCACGGCGGCACTGGATTCATACGGATTGACGCTCGGGGATGTACAACCACTGCTCTCGTGGACCGGCGACTGCGACTGACGGGCGCAGCCGAAGTCCGCGCCCGCATCGCGCGCCTCATCCTCGGAGACGTCGCGGTCGACTCGAAGATTGGAGCCATCTCGCTTCAGCCGCACCAGCTGTCAGCGGTGGCACGGATTGAGGGCGCACTCGAAGAGTTTGGCGGTGCTCTGCTTTGCGACGAAGTCGGAATGGGAAAGACGTTCGTCGCTCTGGCTGTCGCACGCCCCTACTCTCGCCGGCTTGTTGTCGCGCCAGCTTCGCTGAGCCGAATGTGGTCGCAGGCGCTCGAGGCCACCGGGATCGACGCCGAGTTCGTGAGCTTCGAGAAGCTCAGTCGCAATCATTCGACAATCGACCACGACCCTCGTGGGGTGACGGGCCGTGCTTCGCGTCTCGACTCGGCCTCTTCATTCGACCTGTTGATCGTCGACGAAGCGCATCATGCCAGAAATCCTGCAACGCGGCGCTATTCGCGCCTGAAAGAACTCGCCCGCAATGCGAAGCTTCTCCTCCTCACTGCCAATCCTGTTCACAACCGCCGTGACGACATGTCGTCAGTACTCGCCCTTTATCTCGGCTCGCGAGCCAATGCCCTGACCGCGGGCGAGCTCGCGCGCTGTGTCGTGCGCCGCGACCACGAATATGTAACCACCAACGCTCTCATTCCCAGGATACTCCCGACAAAAGCTGTTCAGATCTCCGACGATCCCGAGATCGTGCAGCAGCTGATGAATTTTCCTCCGCCGATTCCTCTCCGTGACGGCGGACTCGGTCGATCGCTTATCGGTCGTGGACTGGTGCATCAATGGGCGTCGAGTGAGGCGGCGTTGAAGGAAGCGCTTCGCAGAAGGATCGCGAGATCGTTCGCTCTCGTAGCGTCCCTCGAAGCCGGCACCTATCCCACCGGGCAAGAGCTGCG
The DNA here is from genome assembly GCA_030946665.1 of Gemmatimonadota bacterium. The sequence goes on along the minus strand of JALYYH010000139.1, from coordinate 3,966 downwards.
CACCTGGATCTTCGACGATGGCGCTCTCCAGCTTGGCTTTCCAGAGCTGTTGTCTCCTCCGTCTCGCGACGCTGGGCCACTTCTGGAATCGGTGAGACGCCACTCCGACGCGCTTCAGCGGTTCGTCGCCGTTCACTCCGTGCGCTCGTCACTCGACATGGAGCGAGCCGACTTCGTTCTGAGTCTTCTGGCTAAACGGAGCGGAACGAAGATAGTCGCCTTCGCCCAGTACGCCGAGACTGTTTCCATGCTTTTTCGCGTACTGGCAAGAGTGGGTAACGTCGCGATGCTCACCTCTCACGGAGCACGAGTGGCGGGAGGAAGGCTTTCGCGACTCGAAGCTCTTGCCCGCTTCGCTCCGCGAGCGTCTCGGGCTCCGCCGCCCCCAACGGCGGAAGTGATCGACCTCCTTCTCTCGACGGATTTGTTGAGCGAAGGCGTGAATCTCCAGGATGCCGCGGTAGTGGTCCATCTCGACATCCCCTGGACCGCCGCACGTTTGGAGCAACGCGTCGGCAGGGTGGCCCGTATGGGGTCAGCACATTCAGCGATCGCCGTTTACATGATTCGGCCGCCTGCAACCGCGGCAAAGCTCATTGAAAACGAGATCCTGGTTCAAAAAAAGTGGCAACTCGCCCGGCGCGAAGTGGGTTCGGCCACCGCGCCACCTTTTCCTGACCACTCGTCAGATGAGACCGATGTCGATAGCGTCGCGCGCCAGACCGAGACGCTGCGCGGGCTGCTCGCCGAGTGGCGCCAAATCGATGTGTCTTCCAAGGATCTGTGCGCGGCTGCGATTGCTTCACCCCAATCCGGCTTTTTCGCCGCGGCGAGCATTGACGGCGAAGCGACTCTGATCGTGAGTTTATCGGGTCGGCTTTCGACCGCACTCAAACTGCAGATCGCCGCGTGTAGACTGGCTGACGGTTTCGACGTGCACGCAGAACGCGCCGCTTACGAAGCAGCGCTCCACCAGATACAGGAATGGTATGACCGAGAGTCCGCGTCGGCAGTTGCCGGTGTCGCCACCTCGAACTCCATGCCGAGGCGGCGATTGGTTTCACGGATCGACGCCGCGATTGAAAACGCGCCACTGCACATACGCAGTCGAAGGCTTGTAACCGCCGCGAAAGCGAGAAATGTGGCCACGGCGTTTCATAGCGCTGCAATCGAGGGCGAGCTCGAATCACTCGCCTTGGCTCAACTATCCGATGACGAATGGCTCGCCGCGATCGCGCGATTGGACGGCGGACAATCGAAGCCACCGAAAAACCGGGGGACGGCATCCGGATTACAGATTCGCGCCCTGTTGCTGCTGATAACGCGGGCTCGCCAGGAAGCCGCTGGTGCCCCAAGTGCTTGGCCCGGGGGCTGTTAACCCGCAACGAACCCAATCACTTACAGTCAGCAGAAAAAACCGAACTGCCGGGCTTACATCTTGCCACTCTCGAACTCCCTTCTACGATGCGCTTGGCCACACGATGGGCGCGAGGAATTGGATGACGATTAGTTCCCGGATCGATCGATTCACGGCCCATGATCGAAATTTCCTATAGCCCAGCCCTCGTCATTCTATCGGTCGTAGTCGCCGCAATCGGCGCCTACGTTGCCGTGGAGATTGCGCAACACGTCCGCGCAGTGGATGGCCGTCGTCGCATTCTTTGGATATGCGGCGGCGCACTGGCAATGGGCTTGGGGATCTGGAGCATGCACTTCGTTGCGATGCTCGCTCTGCACCTGCCGCTTTTCGTATGGTACGACGTGTTTCTGGTCCTGCTCTCCGTTGTCGCAGCGGTGGTCGGATGCGCGATCGCGTTCATCATCTTTAATCGCGCGACAGTCGAGCGCCCCCTCCTCGCTCTCGCCAGCATTTTCATGGGACTCGCAATCGCGGGCATGCACTACACGGGCATGGCTGGGATGCGAATGAATGGCCGTATCGTCTATGACCCGGTTCTCGTCGGCGCATCGATAGCGGTGGCAATTGTCGTCTCCTTCGCCGCCCTTGCTCTCACACGCAACCTGATCGAGACCGGTGCCCGACCGGGAGCCTCGCTCAAGAAAGCCGGAGCTTCTCTTCTCATGGGTTCCGCGGTTGCCGCGATGCACTACACGGGAATGGCTGCTGCGCACTTCACTCCCGATCTTCGCGGCTGGAGACTGACTGATCATCTCGTGCTGGGGACATACGATCTCGGCCTCGTGGTCGTCGTCACCAGCGTAACACTGCTCGGCATCGCGCTGGCGGCGACCCATTTTGAGCGGTGGACGGTGGCAACCACGGGCCGATTCGAGAATCTTCTCGATCTTTCGCCTCAGGTCGTGTGGTTCGGGCGGCCCGACGGTTCCATTACCTACTGCAACCCGTACTGGTACGAGTACACCGGCCTCTCGGAAAGACAGACTCTCGGCGACGGCTGGATCAACGCAATACATCCAGAGGATCGCGAGCACGTCGACGACGTCTGGAAGACCGCCGTGAATGAAGGGAGAGACTTCGAGGTCGAGCTGCGATTGCGGCGGAAGGACGGAGACCACTGCTGGTTCCTGGCCAGGGGCCGCCCCGGTCGCGACGAGACCGGGACGATCACCGCCTGGCTCGGCATCGCGGTCGACATCGAAGAACGAAAGAAGGCCGAGCAGGAAGCGTGGGCAGCGAGTCAGGCGAAATCGGAGTTCCTCGCCAGCATGAGCCACGAGCTGCGCACTCCGCTGAACGCCATCGGGGGATACGCCGAGCTGCTGGCGATGGGCATCCGCGGTCCCCTCAATAGCGAGCAGGCTCAGGACATCGCGCGCATCAGGCGCAGCCAGCAGCATCTTCTCACGCTGATACAAGACGTCCTGAACTTCGCCAAAATCGACGCCGGCCAGATGGAATACCACATCACCGCCGTGCCCGTCGACGAAGCGCTCCACGACACGGAGTCCATGATCGCCCCGCAGATCCTGAAGAAAGGCCTCCGCTATACCCGTGAAGGCGCCGACACGACTGCCGCGGTGCTCGCGGACCCCGAGAAGATGCAGCAGATCGTCCTCAATCTGCTGAGTAACGCTGTGAAGTTCACCGAGCCTGGCGGCGCAATCACACTTTCGAGCGAGGCAGCCGGCAAATGCATCGAGATTCGGGTCGCGGACACGGGGCCCGGCATCTCAGCGGAGAAACTCAACAGAATTTTCGATCCGTTCGTTCAGGTCGATCGTCGCCTCAATCAGCCCGTGCAGGGAGTCGGACTCGGGTTGGCGATCAGCCGCGATCTCGCTCAGGCCATGAGTGGCGAGATCAGCGTTGAAAGCACAGTCGGAGAAGGGACTACGTTTACGCTCACGTTGCCCCGCGCCCCGCGCATGCAGCTGGCAGACTTCGCGCCGATAGCACAAGAGGTTGAGCTGGCTGACCGCGCGCCACACGAACTGTCTCAGGAGCGTCCACACGAGCGGCGTGAGGAGAACGCGCACCGCCGAGCGGCCGCTACCCCACCGCCCGCTTCATGAAAGACTTCATTCCAAGCTTCCAGAAAAACGCGGTGATAACTATGAGCGCTCCAACCACTACGGGCAACGCCATGTGCGGAGCCGCGGGCGTCAGAGCGCCGCGCATTCCTTCCGCTACGTACACGAGCGGATTGATCAGAACGGCGTATTTCATCATCGGGACCACGCTGAGTCCCTGCCACGGGTAGTAGGCGCAGCCGAAAAAGATCATCGGCGCCAGGATTACGCCGAACATGAGACCGATCTGCTGCGGCTGAATCGCAGTCCCCAGAAAAAGTCCCAGCGAGGAAAAAGCCGCCGCGCCAAGGACCGTGATCAGCAGAACGTTGCCCACATGTCCAAAACTCAGATTCGGAATCGGTCCCATGATGAGGCGCGCCAGCGGCAATACGAAGAGCGCTGAGATGACGCCTTGAAGAACTCCGGCCACGATCTTCTCTGCCGCGACGAGCCAGATGGGAACCGGTGCCA
>JALYYH010000133.1 GCA_030946665.1 Gemmatimonadota bacterium | reverse complement strand
ATCGAAAAGCTGACTTCCCTTAAACAGGAAACCCACGAGCGGGAAAACGCAGAATACGGCCCCGAGAAGAAGGCCAGCGACAATGCCTAGCTTCACGTCATCGAAGTATTGCCTCAAGGCGGTCCATACTCCCCGTAACGCTCGACCATCGAGAGCGCCGTGTATGCCCTAATTCTTGCCATCACAGCGGGGTCTGGCGTGACGCGAGAGACACTCGGTGCCCTCTTAGGCCACCGCAGTCTCCTCACGATGGCGTAGGCAGTCACAACGGCTAGCGTGGCGGCAATCATCGTACGAATCTATGAGGTGACGCGCTTGCCAGCCAGAACTTTCTGGAGTTGTCGCTAGGAAGAGATCAACTCAAATCAGCGTGTGAGTTTCTGTGTGAGTTTCTCACAGCAAAGTGCTACATCATTCGATGGAAAATAGAGCGCCGACGCCCATTTCCCCTATGAGAACACGACTTTAAGTAGTATTTGACGCTCCTACAAGAGCGCTTACGAATCGGGTGCTCTACCCCTGAGCTACTGTGGCAAGTTTGAGATCTGCCGTATCCCAAGCTGCGTCGCGGATACAGCTCCTCTCCGTTAGCAGGCTTAGAGGCTGGGAATGCCCTGGAGCGGACTCGAACCGCTATGCCTTTCGGCACCACCCCCTCAAGATGGCGTGTCTACCAATTTCACCACCAGGGCAAAAACACTTCGTCAACCGCGCCGCTCGATTGCTCGAGTTGCGCGAAGCTATCTCAAAACAAAACGGGGCCGACGGGGCTCGAACCCGCGACCTCTCGAGTGACAGTCGAGTGCTCTAACCAAACTGAGCTACGGCCCCAACTACTGGAGTCAGGGTCGGAACCCCTTCTCACCGCGCATCTTCATTGTAACGGGACCGGTTGTCAATCGATCCGCTCTGCAATAGCCCCAAGGGGAATCGAACCCCTCTCTGCACCGTGAAAGGGTGCCGTCCTAACCGATAGACGATGGGGCCGATCGATGCCTTGTGAGCATCCTTCATCCATCAATAGCGCTAACGGGATTCGAACCCGTGTTTGGGCCTTGAGAGGGCCCCGTCCTAGTCCCCTAGACGATAGCGCCGCAACCACAACGACCGGCCTGACCCGAGTGCAAGAAACCATCACATTACTGCTACAGGCCCGGAGGGAATCGAACCCCCAACCGCCGGTTTTGGAGACCGGTGCTCTACCAATTGAGCTACGGACCTAAACCCGGTTGCCACCCCGCGGATTGAACCGTGAGAAGCGGCCCCGCTAGCCCTCGAACCGATTACAGGGGTGGCTGACGGGAATTGAACCCGCAACCCCCGGTGCCACAGACCGGTGCTCTAACCAATTGAGCTACAGCCACCATGAAACCGCACTGCATCTTAATCCCGTTCGACAATCGAATCAACTTGCGAACGCTGCGAGATTATTACTTCGCGCGGTCCATGTACTCGCCGGTGTTCGGATTCACGCGCACCTTCTCGCCGGTGTTGACGAACTCCGGGACGTTGACGGTAACACCGTTCTCCAGCTTGGCCGGCTTCGTCGACGCGGTCTTAGTCGCAGTCTTCATCACCGGGGCCGTATCGACCACCTCGAGCACGAGCGAGTTCGGCAGCTGAATGCCGATCACCCTTCCGTTGTAGTACTCGGCCTGGATCTTCATTCCGGACTGCATCCACTGCGCGTTGTCACCGAGAACTTCTTCTTCGATCTCGAGCTGATCGTAGTTCTCGGTGTTCATGAAGTGATACGTGTTCCCGCCCTGGTACATGAACTCGAGGTCGTGCGTCTCCATCGACGCCTTCTCGATCGTGTCGGCGGCACGGAAGCGGTGCTCGAAGTTGTTGCCGGTGCGGAGATTCCTGAGCTTCGCTTGCACCATCGCCCTGAGGTTTCCAGGGGTATGATGTCGGAACTCTACTACCCGGCACGGATCGCCCTCGAAAACGAGGACCATCCCACGCCGGATCTGGGTAGCTGGCATTGCCATACGGGTATTCCAGAACTGGGGTCGAAAGCTGGCGATCGAGCTCGGCAGTGAACCGAATTCGCGTCGATCGGAACGGAGCGTAAACGCAAACAGCCTCGAAACTTAGCCGCCTTTGGAACCTCGGTCAAGCTGCGCTACTATCGGCTTCAGTGCCTTCCACAGATTGTCCGCAACGATTCGTTCACCAGCGAGGTTGGGGTGCACTCCATCCGCCTGATTGAGACGAGAAATGCCTGCGACACCGCCAAGAAGAAACGGCAGCAACAGAATGTTCTCCTTTTTTGCGACCTCGGCGTAAACCGCGCGAAAACTTCGGGTATAGGCCACGCCATAATTGGGCGGAGCTTCCATTTGGACCAGCACGATCTTCGCGCGCGGTTGCTTCTGTCTGATCGTCGCAATCACGCGCTCCAGATTTGCCCGCGCCGCTTCCGGGGGCAGTCCGCGCAGAGCATCGTTGGCGCCGCCTTCAAGCACCACGAGATCGGCGGGTGTCCGCAGCACCCAGTCGATTCGTCGGGCGGCACCGGCCGTCGTCTCGCCCGACAACCCCGCGTTCACAGCGATGATCGGAAGCCCCTCTGCTGCCGCTTTCTTTTCGATCATCGAAGGAAAAGCCTGCTCCGGATCGAGCCCAAGACCCGCAGTGAGGCTCGTTCCGAAGAAAAGAACTACCGGCTTTCGTATCGATGTCGATCTCGCGACGGCATTCGCCGTCGCCGAGTCCTCACTACCCCTCCCCTTCGCTACACTCATGTTATTCTTCGCCTCTGCCCCGTTCCTTGTGTTGTCTACGTTCGTGCCCGACCCGCACGCGCCCACCACGCAGAGTACCGCGAGCGAGCATGCCGGAGCAGTACGCTTCGTCATACGTCGGAAAACATCCCTCATCGCGCCACCGGTTGTGACTCCCACCCGAATTCGTTGATGCTGATTGCCCGTGAAGTGACTAAAGAATACATGAGCGGCGAGCAAAAGCTCGCGGTCCTTCGAGATGTGTCGTTCGGCATTCCTCAAGGAGCCTTCGTCGCGATCGTCGGACCTTCCGGAAGCGGGAAGACGACACTCCTTGGCCTGCTTGCTGGACTTGATACACCGACACGCGGCACCGTGCTCCTCGACAACGCCGATCTCGGCAAGCTGAATGAGAACGAGCGCGCGCGGCTGCGTGGGGAGAAAGTGGGCTTTGTGTTTCAGACATTCCAGCTGATTCCGACGCTCACCGCCTTGGAGAACGTGCAGGTTCCGCTCGAGCTGCGCGGAACGCCGGGCGCGGAAGAGCGCGCCCGCGACCTGATCGACCGGGTCGGGCTCAATGGCAGGGGCCATCACTTTCCGACGCAACTGTCGGGCGGTGAGCAGCAGCGAGTAGCAATCGCCCGCGCGTTTGCCAACTCGCCGAAGCTCCTCTTCGCCGACGAGCCCACTGGGAATCTGGACAACGCCACCGGACACCGCATTTTCGAGCTGCTTCGTTCGCTCAACAGCGACGGCGGATCCACGATCGTTCTCGTAACGCACGACTCCACATTGGCCTCGCGCGCGTCCAGAATGATTCGACTCCTCGATGGCGCGGTGGTGGAAGACACTGGCGCGGACTCGGCGCCGGCGACTTGACGCGAATGTCTGCCAGCATCTGGAGTCTTGCGTGGCGGGAGAGCAGAACGGCGCGCCGGCGCCTGCTACTCTACATGTCGTCGATCTCGCTCGGGGTCGCCGCGTTGGTGGCGATCGACTCATTCTCGACCAACATCGTGCGGTCGGTGAAGGAGCAGTCGCGGGCGATAATGGGCGGCGACGTCTCGTTCAACTCGTCCAAGCCGTACTCTCCCGCGATGGACTCGCTGTTCGACTCACTCTCGCACAACGGGCTGTCCTTCGCACGGGTTACGACCTTTCCTTCAATGGCCGTTGTCCCGCGCACCGCGGGTACCCGGTTCGCCCAGGTCCGTGGTGTTACCGCCAACTACCCTTTCTACGGCAAGATCGTAACTGACCCTGGCGGACGGTGGGCGATGCTGCAGGGGGGCGCCAACGCGATCGTCGACCCATCGCTGCTCACATCGCTCAACGCGAAAGTCGGCGATACCCTCCGACTGGGTTTCGGAACTTTCACGATAATCGCGACGATCAAGGACGTTCCCGCCGCCGCGGGAATCGCCGAGATGCTCGGCCCCCGGATTTTCATTCCCGCCAGGTACATCGCGGAAACCCAGCTACTCGTCTTCGGCAGCACTGCCGACCGGACGGTGATGGCGAAGCTGCCACCCAACATCGACCCCGACAGGTTCGTCAAGCCTCTGCGCAAACGCATCGAGAATCAGCAGGTGCGGCTCCGCACGGTGACCCAGACGGAGATGTCAACGTCGGACGCCATCGAGAATCTTTCGAACTTCATCGGCATAGTCGGCCTCGTCGCGCTTCTCCTCGGCGGAATCGGTGTCGCGAGCGGAGTTCGCGCCTTCGTGGCGCGGAAGATTGACACTGTCGCCGTACTTCGCTGTCTTGGCGCATCGAGCGGGCAAGTGCTGGCCATATACGTCGTCCAGGCAGCGGGAATGGGACTGGTCGGAGCTGCCGCCGGAGCGGCACTGGGAGTCGCGATTCAGTTTCTTCTGCCCTCCGTGCTGACGGACTTTCTTCCGATCGACGTGCAGGTGACGTTGGTTCCGACGGCTGTGTTGACCGGGCTCGCGGTGGGAGGGTGGATTGCGTTGGTCTTTGCCCTCAGACCGCTGCTGGCGCTGCGCAACGTGTCTCCTCTTCAGACTCTGCGTCGGGATACGGATGTCGACGTGCTGCGCATGCACTGGTCGGATTTTCCGAGAATTGCGGTCGACGTCGCGCTGGTGTTGAGCGTCGTGGGGATCGCGTTTCTACGCGCGCGCACGACGAGGCAGGCTCTGTCGATAAGCGCCGCCACCGGGGTCGCGTTGCTCGCCCTGGCCGCGAGCGCGGCACTTCTCACGTGGGCGGCCCGAAAGGGTCTGCGCAAACGCTGGCCCTACGTTGTACGCCAGGGCGTCGCCAATCTTTATCGCCCGGGAAATCAAACACGCGCTGTCACGCTAGCGCTGGGCTTCGGAGCCTTCCTGATCAGCACCCTCTACCTCGTGCAGCACAATATCCTGCGCCGATTCACGACCGCCGCCGCGGAATCGCGCGGAAATGTGGTCTTCTTCGATGTCCAGCAGGATCAGGCAGCTTCGCTGGATTCGATCGTGAGGGCTCGGGGCAATGCAGTCGTTCAAACCGCGCCGGTGGTCACCATGCGCATTGCGGCGATCAACGGCAGGAAGATCACCGACATCAAGCCGGCCACGCCGGGCCAGAGGGGTCGCGCGGGTTGGGCCTTCAGGCGCGAGTTTCGCTCGACCTTTCGCGACAAGCCCGCCGCGAGCGAGACGATAGTCGCCGGGACCTGGTTCGGAGACTCGGCGCTTCGCGTGGCGCGGGACACTGGAGATATTTCTCTCGAGGAAGGCATCGCGAAGGAGCTGGATGTCAAGCTCGGCGACATAATTACGTGGAACGTACAGAGCGTCGAGATTCCCACCCGCATCACCAGCCTGAGAAAAGTCGTCTGGACGCGGTTCGAGCCGAATTTCTTCGTGGTTTTTGCGCCGCCGGTGCTGGAGACCGCGCCGAAGCAATACGTGCTGCTGGCCCAGGTTAAGGATCCGAACGCGGTGGTGCTTCTTCAGCGCGCGGTCGTGAACCAGTTTCCGAACATTTCCAGCATCGACCTCACGTCGATCAAGCGCACCGTTGATCGCATCGTAGAAAGGGTCTCGCTGGCGATTCGATTCATGGCGCTTTTCAGCCTGGCGGTGGCGATCCCCGTCCTGTTCAGTGCCGTGTCTGCGACGCGCCGCGCGCGCGTTCGTGAAGGAGTGCTCCTCAAGACCCTCGGAGCCACCCGCGGTCAGATCGGAAAGATTCTGATTGCCGAGTATTCGTTGCTGGGAGTGCTGGGCGGTCTGACGGGGATGGTGCTTTCGATCGCGGGGGGTTGGGCAGTAGTGCGCTATGTGTTCAAGATGCCATTCGCTCTGCCGATCGTGCCGGTCACCGGCATCGCCTCGGTGATCGTAGCGCTGACTCTGCTGATCGGATTGATCGCCGGACGGGATGTGTTCAGGGAGACACCAATCGCCGCCCTGCGAGACGTGTAAGCGCGGCTATTTGCGAACCGGCGTTGAGCTTGCTTGCCCGGGCCAGCGGCGGGGAAAGCGAATTACGCTGTCGCGGCCGAGAATGCCGGTGTCGGCTGCAGCGTTGTTGGTGCGCCGGGTCGACGCCGACGTTTTACTGGACGTCCGACCACTCTTCGTTTTTTTCGCTACGGTCCCGACCTTAGCTGTGGCGGTCTGATTGGACGTGCCGGTCGAGACGCGGTCGCTCGGCCCTGGGCTTACCGCCGGGATCGTTGATGTAGTCGCGGCGGCCGACGTATCCGCATTCGACTGAGCCGCGGGACGACAGCCGGCCATGACGCCTGCGACGAGTATCACTGATGCTTTCATAAGGGCTCTCATCGATTGCTCCCCGGAATCCGGAACGGTCGAGGTCCGTGAGCGAGCGGCTTTTCCCACGCGTCTGTCCCCAGCGCGGCGCTGGCGGCAACGACGTTCGCCCGGAAGTTCGTAGTGGAGGGCGGTATATAAGGATCTGCCGCCGCGGCATTCGTGACGTAACCCAGGTCCTCGAACGATCGCACGCTCATGACGCTGAGGGGATTCCTGCCACTATTTATGAATCCGGTCATGAGCTCGTTGTTGAACGTCGTTTCGTCCCAGTGGGAGTAAAGAGTTCCCGCTCCGCCTCGGGTGCCCTCGACCGGGACGGAATTGGCACACGTGACCGGGGCAAAAGTCTTACAGCCGGCGATGCCGCCCGCGCCAATGTACGCCACGGCCGGTGTGCTGTCGTTGATCAGGAGATTCTTGTCTTTCTTGGGCCAGAAGGAGCCAAACCCGACTACGTGCATCATCTCGTGGGTGATGACTTCCTGCAGGTTTCCGGTGCCCGCAAGCGAATTGATGTCGGCCGAGTCAAATTTCATGATGCCGACCAAAGTCCGGAAGTCGGTGGCGCTGCGAATGTAGCAAGGTCCGCTCTGCGCCAGGATCTGTTTCGGACCATCGATCGAGTCGATGGAGGCATAGATGATCAGCCCATTGATCGTCTCCGACAGAATCCCCACTCCCTTCGAGCCGCACGAGTCGGGCGAAATGCCAGCCCCGGTTACATTCACTGGCGGTACCGCACCCACGATCAGCCCCCGAACCCGAGCAGCGGCGTTCGTGAACAACGCGCTCTGGCTCGGGCTCAAAGTCCTCCCAAAAAACCGAACCTCGAGCTTGTAGCTGGTTTTTATTGTGGCGCTGACCACAATGGTCTGCGATCCGGAAGTGACGAGCAGCTCCTGCGGAACATCGCTCTTCCCGAGCGTCCAGATCGGCGCAGTAATAGTCCCATCGGAGTTCACCTGGCCGACCGTATTCGAAAGGCTACCACCTCCGCTCTTGATGGAGAACGTCGCCTGGCCGTTAGCGCCGGCAATAACGATCGCCGTCGGCACCGGTGTCCCAGCAAACGCCGTCTGACCGTCACCGCCCGCGACAGCAAAAACGGTTGCCGGGCCGGTAGGATCGGAACCGCACGCGCTCAAAAACGCTATGGAAGTCAGGAGAGCCGCGGTTGATAATAGGCGCATGGTGATCGGTCGAAGAGGGTTTGGGTTGGGACAATTTACAGCAGGTTTAATACACTAGAGTGACGATAAGGTCTGCTGCAGCCTTTCGGCCGCGAACACCCTCATTTGCTTGCCCAGCGTGTTAGCGCTAAATAGACTCAGACTATGGCGTTCCACCCGAAGCCGCAGGAAACCTTTCGCTCGCGCGAGCAACAGGCGACACTCGGTCTGTTGCGGACGGCCGACGCCGTAAAGCGCAGCCTCGCCCAGGTTATCGAGCCGCACGGAATCACGCCCCAGCAGTACAACGTGCTGCGCATTCTGCGAGGAGCGGCCCCGGACGGCCTACCTACATTGACGATTGGCGAGCGCATGATCGAACAAACTCCCGGCGTAACGCGTCTCATCGACCGACTGGAGCGAAAAGGGCTGGTTGCCCGTGTTCCGTGTGCCAAAGATCGCCGGCGAGTCTTTTGTCGCATAACGGACAAAGGACTCGAGCTGTTGAACGAGCTCGATGAGCCGGTGAGCCGGTGGGACGCGCAGACGGTGGCCGTGCTCGAACCCAACGATGTCGACTCGCTGATCAGCCTTCTCGAACGCGTCCGCTCCAACAATTAGCGGACACTTCTGACCAGCCATTCCCTGCCCTGTACAGCGAAAGAGTTGGTTGATTGGTTACCCGTCGCCTGACACGAGGGGAGGCGTCGACGGCTAACGAATCGCGCCAATCCTTCGTCCCGCTTGCTCCACTGCCTTATAGAGCTGGTCGAAGGATTCGGTGACGAAGAGCACATCCTGGAAGTGGTCGATTTCGAACGGTTGATTGAAAACCGCGTCGAGCGAGAAAGGCCGACGGTCGCACTTGGGACCGAGTGCGTTGGCCGCGTCACCATGGGATGAGATCAGGCCCGAGCCGTACACCTTGATCTGGCCGTCTTCGCGGATGAGACCGAATTCCACCGTGAACCAGAAGAGACGCGCCATGCGCGTGGTGTCCTCTTCGGTTTCGGCAGCGGCCGCGACCTGTCCGTAGTGCTGCAGGAAATCGGCGAATACCGGATCCGCGTGCAGCGGTACGTGACCGAAAACGTCGTGGAAGATGTCAGGCTCCGGCAGATAATCGAGCTGGCTGCGCTTTCGAATCGTCACCGTCGTCGGAAATTTTCGGAGCGACAGGCACTGAAAGAAAGCCTTGGCGGGGATGTATCCCGACACCGGCACGGCTTCCCAGCCCGTCGGCGGCGCGAGTCGGCGGTTCACCTCCGCGAGATCGGGCACTGTCTCTCGCTTGAGCCCGATGGTATCCGCGCCCTTGAGGAAGATGCGACTGCCGTTCTTTCGCAGCTCCTTCATGCGACGCTCGTAAAGCAGCCCCCAGACGTCGTGATCGTCCGGCGTGTAGGAATTCCAATCCTGTTTGATGAATACGGACGGATCCTCTACCAGATCGTAGAGCGCCGCGGTCGATTGTTGCAATGTCAGCTCCGGTGTGCGCGAGACAATCGGAAATTAACTGGCCGTCCTCGACGCTGAAAGCTTGGACGAAGTGGCGTGCTTGCGGAGCGGGAGCCGCACTGTAAAAACCGAGCCGACGCCGACCGCGCTGGAGACGCGCACGTCTCCGCCCATCGCACGCGCGAGATCGCGGCTGATGGCGAGTCCAAGTCCGGTGCCACCGGTTGGAACCGAGCCGGGCGCGCGGAGCTGCACGAACGGCTCGAAGATCTGCTCCGTTTTCTCCTCGGGAATTCCCGGACCGGTGTCGCGGACGTGGACGAGCAATACGTCGTTCTCGACTCGCCAATCCAGATCCACCGAGCCGCCCGCCGGTGTGAACCGCATGGCATTTGCGAGAAGATTGAGCAGGATCTGCTGGACCTTCTCGCGATCGGCGAACACCGTCAGCGCCGGGTGACCGGCGTGGTGCGTGAAAGATATCGCCTTCTTCGCGAACTGCGGGGCGACCAATGCTTCGGCGCCGCGCAAAGTTTCCTCTATCGGTATTTCCGCCATCGACAGCTCTATCGGACCGCCTTCGAGCTTCGCGAAGTCGAGAATCATGTTCACCAGCGTCATGAGATGTTCCTGCGCCAGGTGTATGCGCTCGACATCACGGCGCTGGTCGGCAGTGAGCTGGCCGTGAATGTTCTGCTCGAGGATCTCGAGGTACCCGGAAACGGCGTGAAGCGGTGTCCGGAACTCGTGGCTGAGACGGGCAAAGAGCTCAGTCTTGATGCGGTTGGCGGCTTCCGCTTCCTTTCGCGCCGATTGTTCGCCTTCGAGCGCGACCTCGAGCTCACGCGTTCTTTGCGCCACGCGCGCATTGAGCGAGCGGTTCAGCGCGTGCATGCTTTCTTCGGATGCACGGCGCAGGCTGGTGTCCCTCAGCAGCCAGCCGAGTGAGCCATTGGTGAGTCGTGCGACCGTCGCCTCCATTGGAACCATACCGTCGCGCGCGTCGATCGCCAGCGCCCACTTGTCCGAGCGCGGCGAGCCGGTCAATCTCTCGAGTCGTGACTGTACCTCCCGCACGCCGTCCACATCCAGGTAGAACAGAAGCGACTTCTTCTCCAGAAGCGCGCCCGATACTCCCAACAATTCCGCCGCGGCCGCGTTCGCTTTCTCGATCGTGCCCTGCTGGTCAGTCACCAGATACGGATCCGGCGCCTGATGGAACAACGTGTGGTATCGCGCACGCTCGGCCTCTACCCCATTGTGCGTATCGAACAGCGCATCATACTCTGAGCGGAGCTCGCTCTCGGCGATGCTCAACTCCTCGAGCGCAGCGATCAGCTCAGTATGGCTCTCGCGCGCCGAAGGTCCCTGTCTTCGCGAATCATCGAGTGAGACCTGGACCTCGCTCGAAAAACGAGCGAGGTCGGAACTACTCGGGAGCGGTGCTGTCAATTTTGATCGCCTGGACTTAGAAGTACGACCCGCACATTCTGCAAACAGATGGCGCCGACCGACAACCCACTCTAAGACACGCGCGAGAATCCGCAATAGCAAATTGCACTGTGCTCAGTACGCTCTCATATCTACGCGCAAACGGTAGAATATGATGCGTTCGTTTCACGCCCGTTACACTCCGCCAACCTCCGACCCCGCCCAAATGCTCCGGATTTCAACAGTCCTCTTGCTTGGATACGCGCATGCGGTCATCGCGCAGACTTCAGCGTCGACATCGCCCCCGCCGTCCTATGTGATTCGCGCGGCCCACATGATCGATGGAAAGTCCGATGCCGTACAAGACGATGTCGCGGTTGTCGTGGAAGGCGACCGCATCGTCGCTGTCGGACCGAGATCTCAGGTTGCGGCAAGAATTCCCGCGTCCGCGCAGACGATCGATCTCGGCGGTGCGACAATTCTGCCAGGGCTGATCGACAACCACACCCACGTCCTTCTTCAAGGTGACATCACAAGCGCCGACTACGACGAGCAGCTGCTGAAGGAGAGCGTTCCGTACCGCGCCATTCGTGCAACCGCTGCGGTGCGCGCTTCCCTGATGAACGGCTTCACGGCGATACGCGATCTCGAGACTGAAGGGGCGATGTACGCCGACGTAGACGTGAAGACCGCGATCGCACGCGGAGTAATTCCGGGGCCGCGGATGTTCGTGTCGACCCGCGCGCTGTCGACGACCGGTACTTACCCGCTGCTCGGTTATTCGTGGGAGCTGAGAATGCCGGAAGGCGTGCAGATCGTCGACGGCCCCGAGGAAGTGCGGAAAGCCGTGAGGGAGGAAGTGAAATACGGCGCCGACTGGATCAAGTTCTACGCGGACCGGCGCTACTACATGGGATCGGATGGGCGGCTGCGCTCATGGGTCAATTTCACGGATGAAGAGCTGAAGATGCTCGTGAGCGAAGCGCGTCGGCTCGGCAAGAAGGTGGCGGCGCACGCCATGGGCTGGGATGGCATTGACGCAGCGCTGAGGGCGGGTGTCAACAGCATCGAGCACGGCGACGGTCTCACCGATGATCTGCTCGACAGGATGGTCGCCCAGAAGGTCTACTGGTGTCCCACGATATTCGTGGGCGTTTACGTCGCATCGGGTCGTGGCGGCGTCTGGCCGAAGATGGTCGATCTCGAGCGCGTCGCTTTTGGAAAAGCGCTGAAGAAGGGCGTGATGATCAGCTACGGAACCGACGCTGGCGGTTACGCGTGGACGGAGAATCAGGCGCAGGAGTTCGCCTACATGGTACGGTACGGCATGTCGCCAATGGCAGCGATCAAATCGGCAACGTCGGTTGCCGCACAGCTCCTGGATCAGAGCAACAATCTCGGGTCGATCGAAGCGGGAAAACTCGCGGACATCGTCGCAGTCAAGGGCGACCCGATCGCCGACATCAGCGAGTTGACAAGAGTGACGTTCGTGATGAAGGGAGGTACGATATACAAGCAGTAATCACTGCCATGCAGGAAGCTCCGGCAACTCGGCCGGAGCTCTTTTTTCGTTCCGACGCTATGGATCGTTGGGATCTTCACCGCTGTCGCCTTCCGCGTCGGGGCCCAAATCGACATTCAGGATATCGCCGACGCGCTCGACGTGCACCACCTGGCGCATAGTCTGGCCACCCGCGTTGAGGGTAACCATGTAATCCCCCGGATCGACGAGCTTCCCGTTTCGGGCGCCGCCGAAGAGTCCGCCACCGCCCCCCGCCTCTCCTGCCGGGCCGGCACCGCCACCAATGGGCGCTTCAGCGGGCCGGAGATTGACTTCTCCGGGAGCACCGCCCCCCTGTCCGCGGCGCGGCGATCCCGCCGTCGTGTCCGCGCCGCGAACCGCGCGCAGCGAATCGTCGCGTTGACGCCTTACCCGGGCAGCGATGATGCTATCACGCAGCCCCGCGGGGCCGAGCGGGCGCGGCGCGCCGCGCAAATCCCAATACGTCCGGTGCAGCCCAATGCCACCGGGTCCGCTTAGAGTGCGGACGGTCTCGCCACGAATGTTGGACACGACGATCCTCGCCGTGTCCCGAGAGGTGCCCGACGCTACGCGGTATACCAATTCCGCGCCGTAGGGCGGATTCGGCGCGAGAAAGTACTTGTTGCCGGTAAAGTTCTGAGTATTGGCCTGGGAGTATTGATACGCGGTCTTGGGGGTAAAGAACGTCGTGCCGCGCACCATTAGCCCGTTGTTCATCTGCTCGAGTGGCGCGACATCGACGATCCAGATCGATCGACCGTGGGTTGCCGCGATCAGCTCGCGATCGCGCGGATGAATCTGCAGATCGTGCACTGGAACGGTAGGCAGTCCCGTCATGAAACGCTGCCAGCTCGCGCCGCGGTTCGTCGACACGTACGCGCCGACATCGCTGCCGAGGAAGAGGAGGTCGCGATTCGCCGGGTCCTCGCGGACGACGTGGAGGAAATCCGCGCCGCCAGTGGGAAGATTGTTGCTGATGGATCGGAACGTCTTTCCGAAGTCGCTGGAGACGTAGACGTACGGTCTGAAATCATTCTCGCGATGATTGTCGAAGGTGACGTAGACCGTCGCCGTGTCGAAGTGCGAGGGCTCGACTCTGCTCACCCATGTTTTCCTCGGCACGCCCGGAAAGCGCGTCGTGATGTCCGTCCATTGTCCGCCATCGTTGGTGGTCAGCCACACGTTACCGTCGTCGGTACCCACCCATAAGATGCCCGGCCGTATCGGGGACTCCGCCACTGTCGTGATCGATCCATGCGTCTCGGCGCCCGAGTTGTCGCGCGTTATGCCGCCGGTTAGGCGGGTGCTCATGATGATACGGGCGGAGTCTCTCGTGGAAAGATCGGGCGAGATCGGATAGAAGTGATCGCCCCGATCAGTTGACTTGAGCAGTCGGTTTGCACCCATGTACACGGTGGTCGGAGCGTGGGGTGAGAGAAAAAACGGCGTTGACCAGTTGAACCTGTAGCCGCGCGCCGAATCAGCCGCGGCTCTCGCTCGTATCTGTGCCAGAGTTCGGGTGAGCCCCGGAGGCTCCGGGCGCGCCGTGTCACCACGGGCGATGATCACCGAATCTTCGAAGATGCTCGTTCGGTCTCTCCCACCTCCGCGCATGATTATGGCGCGGGTGTTCTGGGAGATATTCAGCCGCGAGGCATTTCCACCCTGCGATTCGCTGTAGACGATATTCGGATCCTCCGGATCGATCGCGCTGTAGAAGCCGTCACCGCCACCGACGTTGTACCAATCGCTGTTGGTGATGCCAACGCGATTCCTGGCGCGCGACGGACCGCACCACGAGCCGTTGTCCTGCAGCCCACCGCACACCTTGTACGGCTTTTCCATGCCGTAACTGACTGCGTAGAACTGGCCGATCGCGAACGTGTTGATGAAATCGTAAGTGCCACCGCGGTCGTAGGTCACCGCGATTCCACCGTCGTCACCGAGAATGTAGTGGTCGGGGTCGCCCGGATCGATCCACATGGCATGCCAGTCCGTATGAACTCCGAGCGCTCCACGGCGAACCGTTTTCCCCCCGTCATCAGATGTGCGGAAGACGGACGACATCCAGTAGATGCGGTCAGGGTTGCGCGGATCGACGCGAATCTGCGAGTAGTAGAACGGCCGCGCGTCTCCAAGACCAGCGCCCCCTGTTCCGGGCGGCTCGTTTCGATAAGTCAGCGCCCACGTCGCCCCACCATCGGCGGAACGGTAGATGCCACTGTTTGTCTTCTGTCGCCTGCTGGTGTCGGGCTTTTCGCCCTTCGCCAATGCGCGCGCAAGTGTGTCCGCCTCAACCCATGCGTAGACGACCTGTGGATTTGACGGGGAGAGCGCGATTCCAATGCGTCCCTTCGTCGTCCCGGGAAAGCCACCGCCACGAATCTCGCGCCAGGTTGCACCGGCGTCGGTCGTCTTCCAGAGGCCGCTGCCGGGACCGCCGCTCTTCAGAAAATATGGTCCGCGCACTCGCTCCCAGCTGGAAGCGTAGAGGGTGTTGTGATCCTTTGCGTCCATCGCGAGGTCGACGAACCCAGCCTTGTCGCTGACGAATTTCGCCATGTGCCAGGTGGCGCCACCGTCGGTGGACTTGTAGACTCCGCGCTCCGGGTTCGAGCCCCAGGCGTGGCCGAGCGCCGCGACGTAAACGATGTTCGGGTCGACCGGGTCGACGATGATTCGCCCGATTTGTTGCGTCGCCTCGAGACCGATCAGCTTCCAGGTCCGGCCAGCGTCGGTCGACTTGTAGACGCCACCGCCGGGGGAGATAGAGTTGCGCGAATCTTCCTCCCCGGTTCCGGCGTAGAGGATATCGGGATTGGAAGGTGCGATCGCGATGTCGCCCATCGAGATCACTCGCTCCTTGTCGAAGACCGGGACGAACATCGTTCCGGCATTTATGGTCTTCCAGATTCCGCCCGTCGCCGTGGCGACGTAGAAAATCTTGGGATTGGTGGATACGGCTTCGACGTCGGTGACGCGACCGCTCATGTTGGCCGGGCCAACCGACCGCCAGCGAAAGCCGGCGAGCGTCGCGGAATCGAGTGGCGTGGTGAGCTGCGCAGACACGGAGCCGGCGCAAAGGAGCGCGCCGACGAAGGCGGGAACGACGGTAAGGGCTCGCATTGGATTGGACTTGGGTTGAACAATCGATCGTGCAGGACCGCGAGGCAGTCTCGGAATAACGTAATACGGAATCTGCCAGGAAGGTGTTGAGCTCCCGGCTGCGTCGAAAGCGTGAGGCGCGGGCGGCGCTTACATTCCAAAGCAGGCACCACTGTCGCTTCGAATCAGAGGAACGAGAAATGGAGATCAAGCTCTCGAGCGCGAGCGCCGCGCTGCAGCGGAATGCGACCGGCAGCGGACCGCTGGCCACGCAGGATGGGCATCCTTTGACCAGCCAGGAGCTGCAGAAACTTGGCGACCAGATCAGAGCGACGGCGCAAGCCCAGGCCGCTGCGGCTACGGGTCAGGCAGCCGTGCCAGCCCCACCCGCTCCGCCTGCTCCACCAAGAACGATCACGATTCGCGGCGCCGATGGATCCCAGACGACTGTCGTTGGAGTGCCTGGCAACTTCGGTCCCGGCGACGTGATGCCACCCGAGGTTAAGGACATTTCGATCGCGTTTTTTGTGACCGTGGCAATCATCATCATCGGGTTTCCGATCGCGCGCGCAATCGCGCGGAGCCTGGATCGACGCGGCCGACCCGCGCAGGTTCCCAGCGAGCTGAACGCGCAGCTGACCCAGCTGGCCCAGGCGGTCGACGCGATCGCACTGGAGGTCGAGCGGATCTCGGAGGGGCAGCGCTTTACGACACGCCTGCTGTCCGAGCAGCGCGACTCCGCGAGCCAGACGCTGCCTTCGCAAACGAATCGCTGAGACTGATTCGCCGGGATCAGTCCCGATGAGCCGGGAGGGTCAGTGTGAAGGTGCTGCCCTTCCCAATCTCGCTCTCGACCGTTATCTCGCCGCCGATCAATCGCGCCAGGCTGCGGCTGACACTCAACCCGAGGCCGGTGCCGCCGACCTTCCGGGTGGAGCGTTGCTCCACCTGCCAGAAGGGATCGAAGATACTCTCGAGGTTTTCCGCGGCGATGCCGATCCCGGGGTCAGAGATCGACACCATGATTCGTTCTTCCCCGGAACGAGATCGAACGAGGATGGTTCCCCGATCCGTGAATTTGATCGCGTTCGACAGCAGATTGAGAAGTATCTGACGTACCTTGCCGCCGTCCGTGAGCAGGCTCGCGTCATCCCCTTCGGCACTGATCGTCAGCCCTTTCGCCTCGGCGAGCGGCACAGTCATGGTTAGCGCTTCGTCGACGATCGATCGCAGCGACACTTCTTCCCGTCGCACGACTTCTTTCCCGGCTTCGACGCGGCTGAACGTGAGCACTTCGTCGATGAGGCTGAGCAGGTGATCGGCACTCGTACGAATTCGCGTCAGGTGCGCCAGCTGGGCCTCGTTGAGTGGGCCGTCGATTCCTTCGTTCAGCAGCGACTGGTAGCCGATTATGGCATTTAACGGCGTCCTCAGCTCATGGCTCATCGTGGCGAGGAACGCGGACTTCGCTTCGCTCGCGGTCAGCGCGGTGCGGTAAAGTTGTGCGTTGTCGATGGCGATTGCCGCGCGTGTGGCCAGCTCCATGGCGAGAGCCACGTCGTCGGGTCCGTAACGGCGACCCTTCTCGGTGCTGACGATAGTGAGAGCACCCAATGTGCCGCCGCGCGCAATCATCGGGACTATGAGCGCCGATTTGAACTGAAGCTCACGCATGATGGCGAGATGATCCGCGTCCCGTGCCGATGCGGTCAGCATCTCATCCGAGATCTCCGGATAGATCTCGGGCTCGCCGGTCTTGATCACGTGACCGACGCCCGTCGGACCGCTGTAATCCGGTGGGTACCGCTTGTTGAGCTCTTTCGCCCATTTGA
>JALYYH010000141.1 GCA_030946665.1 Gemmatimonadota bacterium | reverse complement strand
GGAAGCAGTGTCTCCATGAAGCCGCGGATGGCGTCGTCGTTGAGCATTCCGGGACCGATGAGGATTGCATTGGCCTCCCGGGTGCATTCGAGTGCGCGTGCCCCGGCTCGTTTGTCCAGGAGCCCAGCGTCCGTCTCGGGCAATGAGAAAACACGCGCTTCCGGAATCGCGACGCCGAGTGCTGTCGCCGCGCTGCGCGGCCCGGCGATCTGAAGCTTTCCGGCGCCGGCGCGCAAGGCCGCTACACGGCGAGGAGCAGCGCACCCGGCACTTCTGCCGCGCCACCGATCACCATCGCTATCCCGCGATCCTGCTTGTCCGCATTGTCGCTCGGCTTGGGAAGCTGCCAACGCCGCAGGAGCGAGGTCGTTACCGGTACGGGCCTCTTGCTAGCGCGCGCCGACATTTGCGTCGGGCTCCGACGTCACTGGCGCGCCAGCCTCTTCGAGAGGGGCGACAAAGTTGTAGAGCTTGAGACGCAAACTGCCGCGCGGACCGAGCGTCTTATCGTACTCGTAGAGTGTGATGGAGCAGTTGGCGAGCTCGGCCTTTTTGTCGACCGCAAGGAGCTCGGCTTCCGTCATGTGCTCGAGAATGTAGCGCATGCAGAGCACCACCACGGCGTGACAGACGACGAGCACCCTCTCTCCGCAGTGCTCTCGCGAGATCATCTCGGTAGCGCTGCGCAGCCGAAGAATTACGTCGCACCAGCTCTCGCCTCCCGGCGGCCGATGATAGAACTTGCCAAGGAGCTTCCTCAGTTCAGCCTGCTCGGGATACTGGTCACGAACGCCGACGGATGTGAGCCGATCGAGGATGCCGAACTCCTTCTCGCGGAACCGCTCATCGACGATGAGCGAATAACTGTCGGCAGACATCCCGGCTGTCTTGACGATCAGGCCCGCAGTGTGACGCGCGCGCAGGTATGGAGATGTGAGAACGATGGTTGGACGCTCGTCCTTCGGCAGCGCGCCGATCCAGCGACCCAACGCGACCGCCTGGCGCTGTCCAAGCTCCGAGAGCGGGACATCGATGTCGCGAATATCGATGTCGATCATCGGATGGCCCGCTTCGACGGCGGCGTCGCGCGCCACGTTGCCCGCCGATTCGCCGTGACGAATGAGAAAGAGCCGATCCGGCCAGATCTGGTTGGGTTTCACGCGTGCAAGTAGGTCAAGGAGCGTACCAGATTTCCGTCATGAATCGCGACGCTTTCTGGTGCGAACCTTGAAATTGAGAGCGCCATGAAATCGACGCCGGATCAGCACGATCCAGACTGGCCGAAGTATCCGGAGACGATACTGGGCTTTGCAACTCAACCGCCAGTGGAGATCGACCTGCGGGAAATTCCGTCCGAGCCCGCGATCGCCACTCTGAAGGCCGTCGGGTTGGGAGAGCCATTCGCCATCATGACAGCCTTCGACCCGCAGGGCAAAAATCTGTCCGCGGCGGAGAATCAGCAACGGAAGAGAGACCTCGATCGAAGACTATCCGCGGCGGGATACCACCTTGTGCAGGTGGATTGCTGTTCCCCTGACCGGTCCCACTGTGAGTGCAGTGTCGCCGTCACGATGCCGCAGGACGAGGCACTCGGGCTCGCACGCGAGATGGAGCAGGTGGCGATTTTCTGGTTCGACGGCAGTCGCTTCTGGATAGTGGGCGCGATCGTGGAGACCGATCCGATGATGCTGCCGCGGAGCTCCTGAGCCCAGGCCAGGAAACCGACCTGCCCGGAGCCGTCAATCTGGAAGCCGACACCCCCGGGCAGGTAGCATTCGGTTGCTGTTTCAGACTCAGGTCACAGGTTTGTATTTATACCCGTAGGCTCCGCCCTTCGGCGAAGTGATCTTGAAAGTCTTGATGCTCTTCGGCGTCACGGGGCCCACTGTCGCGGTCTGCGTATCGATGACATTCCCGCCCTTGTCGAGAATGTCGACGCTAACCGTATAGGTCTTCGCGGTAGTGCCGCGATTCTCGATCGTCCCACCGACGGTCGTCTCTGTCGGGCGACGCGTGAACTCGGTCACCGCGAGCTTCAACGGAGCGCTCTCTGACTTGTTGTTCCAGTAAACCAGCGAATCCGTATAGATCTTCTGCAGCTTCTTGTCCTTGGTGCCCTTGTACAAGCCCTGATAGGCGAACGCGTACAGCAGGGGATTGTCAGGATTGCTCGGGTCCATCGCGACGAGCTTGTCGATCAACGGAAATGCCTTCGAGAATTCGTTGTTCTGGATGTACGTCGCGGCGAGGTTGTTGATCGCATCCCGCGAGACCGGATTCTGAGCGAGCGCTGCGTCGAACAGCTTGGAGGCGTCGGCCTGTCGTCCGTTTCGCGTTGCAACCACACCGGCGTGGACGAGCGAGAGCTCACCGTATTTCGAAGAATTGGCGAGCATCCCCGCGTAGAGCGTGGGAACCGATGCACTGTCACCAGCTGTCACGTACATGCGGGAGGCGTTGTCGACCGCGTCGGCAAGAAGGAGGTCATTGTTTGCCACGGCGATGTAGTCCTGCCACGGCTTGATCGCTTCGCGCGCCGCCGCGCGCTTTGCGGCCCCGCTCGCTGCGTCGGCCCGGTCCGATGCGGCTGAGGCTATCTCGTACATCGTCTTCGTGCGCACATCGGCGTAGCTGGTGTCAGTTCCAGCGGCCGCCAACGCCTGCTTCCAGTAATCATTGGCGGCTGTCCAGTCTTTCCGCTTCTGGGCAACGGAGCCAAGAACCGAGTAGGCGTAGGGCGCCCGACGATCGAGCAACAGCGATCTCTTGGCAAAGATCTCGGCCGAATCGAGCTGATTCGAGTTGAGAGCGTTGATCGCTGCGTTCAGGGTATTCAGCCACGGTTTCTGCTGACGCCACTGCGTGACCACGGGCACGCATGCGGGAGATGCATTCTCCACGATCGAGAAGGACGAATCAGCTGCCGCGAACAGGTCGATGGTACCGGTGGGATTGGTAGTCAGACCAAGCGCGCTTCGCGATACGATCGAGGGAGTGTTCGGCTGCATCAGATAGAGGATGTACGCTTCGCCGCGCAGGTAGGCGCGAGCAGTGGGATTGTCGTTTCCGTTGTTGACGAGACGGAGGACATCCTGCAGGTCTTTCGACGGGTTACCGCTAGCCGAAGCCGCGACCGCGCGCGTCAGCGAGAACTGCGCTTTGGCGATATCACCCTTGGTATTGGCGGTGGGATCGCAGGTCGTAGCCGGGGTCTGCGCCAGGAGTGGCGCGGCCACGAATGCACCGAACGCCAGGCCGGCTGCAATCCTGTTCACAAAAGCTTTCATCAAGGATCTCCCCGATTTGTGATGAAGTGGGTGGGAATAGAAGTCCGATAATATACCGTCCAGCATTCTTCGTTCCTGCCAGGGGTGAAAAAGAGCCTCATTTACGCCTACCACCGGCTTGGCGGACCAGGTCCAGAGCGTGCCGAACATGGGCTTCGCTCGTGTGGATGTTGCCGATGGCGATTCGAATTGCATACCGGCCACGCACCCGCGTGTGGGACAGGAAAACCTCACGAGTCGCGTTCACCTTCTCGAGCACCTTCACGTTGTGCCGATCGACCTCGGGCGCGTTCATCCCTGGCGGCCGATGCCGGAATACGACGGTGGAAAAATTGACCTCAGCCAGGCGCTCCAGCTCTGGATCATCGTCGATCCACTTGGACAGAGTTCGCGCCATCAGGATGTGTTGCCGTACGAGTGACTGAAGCCCTTCGACGCCGAAATTCCTGATCACGAACCAGAGCTTGAGTGCCCTGAACCGGCGGCCAAGCGAGATCCCGTAATCCATGAGATTGACGACCCCCTCACTCTCGCTGACGACGAGGAACTCAGGCACGTGCTGGAATGCGCGCTTCAATAAATCCGGACGGGAAGTGTACAGAGCCGAACAATCCATTGGGGTGAACAGCCACTTATGTGGGTTCACTATCAGGGAATCAGCGTGATCGCAGCCCTCCAGCACGTGGCGCATCTCGGGCAGAATTGCAGCCGTCCCTCCGTACGATGCATCGACGTGGAGCCACATCTTCTCTCGCTCGCAAATCTTCGAGACCGCGAGCACCGGGTCGATCGCCGTCGTCGAAGTGGTGCCGACCGTTGCCACCACTGCCAGCGGTATCGCCCCGGCTCGCCGATCGTTCTTCACCGCGGCGTCGAGTGCTGCCACGTCCATCCGCAATTGGTCGTCGGTCGGAATTCGTCTCAGCGCGCTCAAGCCGAATCCGAGTGTCATCACCGCTTTGTCCACGCTCGAATGCGCTTCTTCCGAGCAATACACGACCACTTTCGGCAGGTCCGCTCGTCCCGACATCC
>JALYYH010000100.1 GCA_030946665.1 Gemmatimonadota bacterium | reverse complement strand
GTCACGATCGGATTTTCGGCTGCCCGCTTAGCTGTCACTCGCTGTCTCTCCGCTCTCGGGCCAATGTGCGGGGCGTCCGGAGAGGCTGTCAAGCAAGACTCAACGCGCAGTCGATTATGCCCGCCATACAATACGTCTGAGGGAAATTTCCCCACTGCTCGAGAGTGTCCGGGTCGAGATCCTCGGCCAGCAAGCCGTGCCTGTTGCGAGCGGACAACACCTTCTCGAAGAGCGCCAGGGCCTCATCCCGGCGGTGTCCCCCCATAGCGGCGAGCGCTTCGATGTACCAGAAGGTGCAAACGAGAAATGCGTTCTCGGGGTGCCCGAAATCGTCGCGCTCGACGTAGCGATAGACGAAGTCACCGTGCTTCAGGCTCCGCTCGATTGCGGCGACCGTGCCGGTGAAGCGTGGGTCGTCGGCTGTCAGGAACCCGAGTCGAGGGATGAGAAGGAGGCTTGCATCGAGAGAATCTCCTTCCATGGTCGCGGTGAGCGCTTTGAGATCTTCGTTCCACGAGCGGCGCAGTATCACCTCGTGAATCTCGCCCGCGCGCAATCTCCAGTACTTCGCGCGGTCGGCGAGACTCAACCTGTCCGCGTACCTCGCCAGCCGGTCGCACGCGACCCAGCACATGATGCTGGCAAAGGTGTGAACCCGCTGCTCGCCGCGCAGCTCCCACGGACCTGCGTCCGGAACCTCGTATAGATCGAACGCATGGTTCCCGAATCGCTCGAGGCGCGTAAACAGCGCTTCATCCCCGAGCCACGTCGCCTGCGTACTCAGGAACAGCGGCTCGGCCGTCAGCACCGCCTCGCCGTACACGTCGTTCTGCTGCTGCTCCGCCGCCTTGTTGCCGACGTGGACCGGCCCCATCCCGCGGTACCCGGCCAGACATTCGGCCTCGTGCTCGTCGGGAATCGGACCGCCATCGATGGTGTACATGGGCACGAGACGCGAGTCTTCGGCCGCCTCCGCGACGCTCAGCAGAAATGCGAGATAGCGCTCCGTCGTCCTGGTCTCCCCCAACCGGCCGAGAGAATTCACGACGAAACATGCATCGCGCGGCCAGCAGTAGCGGTAATCCCAGGTGCGCTCGGTGTTGGGTGCCTCAGGAATCGAGGTGGTGATCGAGGCGATGATCGCCCCCGTTTCCTCGTATACGTTCAGCTCGAGCGTGATCGCGGCCCGTATCACAGCGTCGCGCCAGGTGTCCGGGACCTTGAGCGCGCGCGACCACCCCTGCCAATACGCAGTAGTGCGCTCCAACAATGCGCTGGCGACGCTCGTCACCGGCAATTGCATCACGTTCGCCTCGCCAAAGATCAGAGTCACCGTCTGATGTAGGTGAAAAGGGACCGCATCTACAATTGATTCAGTGGGCGCGTCGGTCGCCAGCAACAGCGCCTGCTCGCCGGAGTAACCGAGATGGTACGGGGCCATCGCGTGGTCTCGTTCGATGCACCCGTACTGCCCCGCGGGATTCAACCGCACCACGATCACCGGCCTGCCTCCGATAGGTCGAACCTGTCTCACGATCTGCGCCGGGCAAATCATCTCGCCATCCACTTCGAAGCGTGGACAGAAATCCGTGATCTCGACGCCCCCGCCTTTCGCGTCGTAGATGCGCGTCACGAGTATCGGCGTGTTCTGGAGGTATCGCTGCTCCGTTCTATCCCCGCCCACCAGCTCTATGGTGAACGTCCCGGACTGATCCGATCTCGGCTCTCCGTCCAGCAACGAACAGAACACCGGATCCCCGTCGAAGCGGGGAAGGCAGCACCACACGACGCGCGCCTGTCCGTCGACCAGTGCTCCAATGCTTCCATTACCAATGAGCGCGAGATCCAATGATTCCCCTTTATTATCGGTCGACGGTATCTGTCAATCATTTCCCGACTTCATGGGCCGATAGCGTAAACCCGCCTTCGAGGCAGACGCAAGGCTTACGGGTGATGACGAGAGGACGCGAACGTGCCACATTATGCGAGTCGAACACCGCCGCGGAGAGAAATAGATGAGGACGCAGTTCACGCTCGCTCTTTCGGCAACATCAGTTCTGGGCGCACTGGCGATTGCCACGCGACCCTCGGCAGCGCAATCGCGTACCGTACAGCCGGTGCTGGCTTTCCCCGAAGCGGGACTCGACGATCCCGCGGC
>JALYYH010000090.1 GCA_030946665.1 Gemmatimonadota bacterium | reverse complement strand
TTGAAGTCTGGGTGACCGTAAGACCACCGATCACCGCCGTCTCGCCGTCGCCAACGAGAAGCTGAGTGTCGCCTGACTGCTTGTTGAAAACGAATCCTACGTCCGAGGACGCGATCTGCGCGTCGGAATTCTCCGCGTGGAGAAGCAGCAGGATCTGTCGATTGTTCGTGATGTGCGGCGTAACGGTCAGAATGATACCGACCTGCTTCATCTGCACCGTGGCGCGCGGGGCCTGGTTCGGATTGGCGGTCCCACCAAGGTTTGCGGTATTGGCGTCGAGCACTCTGATCGGAACTTCCTGACCGACCTGAATCGATGCCTGCCGATTGTCGAGCGTCACGATGCTCGGCTCCGCCTGCAGGTCGGCAAGACGGACTTCCTGGAGAGCATCCAGGAAGCTCGTCAGCTGGAACTTGCCGAGCGCCGTGGAGAACACCACGCTCAGGGCGGGATTGGTGACTCGCGCATTGGCGTTGGCGATTGCCGACAAAGCGTTTCCGCCGAGAGAAATGCGGTCACCCTGGAAAGGGGTGCCGCCACCGAGTGCGTCCGGGACTCCGTCGCCGTTCGTATCGATCGGCTTGAGTGTCGACGGATCTGTGCGCTTGACGAGCTGGCTGAAGAATTGGTCCGTACCGGTGCCGAGATCGTACGACAGCCCAATGTCCTCGATGTTCGTTCTGTTGACGAATATGATCTTCGCCTTGATGCCGACCTGCGGCGTGCGAACGTCCAGGCTCCTTATGTACTGCAGCACCTCCGCGAGGCGGGAGGCTGTTTCGGTGATGATCAATGTGTTGGTCGAGCTGTCGGCGGCCACGAGCCCACGTGCAACGCAGTTGGGACGCGCGTTGTTGATGACGTTGTTACTCGAGGGAACCGTGGCGCAGTCCTTCTGAAGCAGCTGCTGAACCGTCGGCACGAGCATGTGAGCGCGCGCATAGTTGATCGAGATGAGCTGCGTCATCAGCGGCTCGGAAGCCTGGCGGTTCAGGATGTTCGCGTAGCTGTCCACCGTGATGATGCCCGAGACGGCGTCCTCAGATGCGGCGAGACCCTGACCCTGCAGAATCGCGCGTAGCGCGACGTCCCACGGCTGATTGCGAATCTCGGCGGTGACGGTTCCGTTTACATCCTTTCCGACGACGATCGTGCGGCCGGAGAAGGCTGCGAACGATGCGATGACGTCGCGGATGTCAGTGTCCTGAAACGTCACGTTGATCAGCGGCTGCTGCGACTGCTGCGTCTGCGTGAAGAGCGCGACCGGGATGTCATCGGTGCGCGCGGCTTTCACGGGGGCGCGAACCCCGCGCGGCGCCTCGTACTGGGGCTCTGGCTGGGTTGACGGCGGCTCGGCCTGAGTCGACTGCGATTCGACCTGGGCGACGACCTTCTGGGTCGCGGTGTGCATAGGAGCCGCCGCTACGTTTACCTTCGCCTTTGTGTCTGCAGTGGTGGCGACAGCGCTTGGCGGCGTAGGAGTCGGTGAAGCGACGTAGCCATTCTTGTTGGACGACCAGGACGTGTATTCCGAGGTCTTGCCACCGGTAACGGTGATGCGTACCTCGCTGCTGTTGCGCTTCACATCATAGGGATGCTTCGCATCCATCTCGATGACGACGCGAACGACATTGGGACGGAATTGCGAGTACCGAATGTTCGTGATCCCACCGCGAGCGAGCCTGTCATATGTGTGCTGCGACATGTCCAGCGTCGCTCCCTTCAGATCGACGACTACCCGTGCAGGGGCGTCGAGCGTGAAGTTCTGCACGTCCACGGCAGCGTTGACCCCGATCACCACATCAGTCTTCCCGGAAGACGGGACCACACTGACTGAGTGAACGGTTGTTGCCGAAGTGGGCAGAAACAGGAGCGCCGCGGCTGGCAGCGCTTTTATAAAGCTCATTGGCGAGACCTCATTTTGGTCGAATCGACCACGAACGGCAGGATTTCCTGACGGCTGTAGCCGAACTCTTCAATCGTGAAAATCACAGCTTTTTCCTGGATGGCCGCGACCCGCATTCTGCCGATCGTCTGGCCAACTCTGACCTTGTACTGTTGCTTAGACGTGATATCCCGCAAAACCGCAACAGAGTTTTGACCTCGCGGATCGAATGCAACTGCAACCAGTTTGAGGTCAACGAGCATCGGTCGCAGGTCCGTCGTAGTAAGCAGCGAAACGAATGGATCCCGCCTGGCGTTACCCTCGTACTGGAACACTTCGCGGGTTATCAGGACCTTTGAGGTCGTGTCACTCGCCGGCAACGGAGCCGGCGCGACAACGGGGGGCTGGGTAGCCTTGCTTACTGGGTTCGCCCGAGCCTCTTTGGGCGACTGGGCGGCACCGATCGACGCTACGCCGACGAGAGACGCAATTGTGAGTATGCCAGCTCGCCGGATCATCGCTTTGCCTCCGGGAGGGGTGTCGTCCGCGCGACGTAGGTCTGCACCACGAACTTGGTGTCGATGAGCGACTCGCCCTTCTTTATGCGCGCCTTCGTCCTATCCGTGACCGAGTGCGGGAAGGCATCGAGCGTCACCGGAGCAATGATTCGATTCAGTGAACCGACGTTGCTCAGGAACTGGCCTATGGCGTGATAACCTCCGATCACCGCGAGCTTGTAGCGGTAAGTATCGAACTGCTCTCCCGCCAGCACCGGCATGGGCTCTACCGCGGCCAGGTCGAGACCAACTCGACGCGCGGCCGTGGAGATGTCTTCCAGCAGCGCCGGCACTTCGTTGCTCCGCGGGACGAGCTGCCTCATGACCTTCAGATTGAGCTCGTACTCCTTCGCCTGTCTCGTGAGCTTGGCAACGCTTCCCTGAGCAATCGAGGCGCGTGCGCGCTGATTTGCGCGGTCGAGCGAGTCGACATGCACCGCGGTAGCAGCGAGCTCCGCGCTCTTTGGCTTGTACAGGAAATACCAGTAAGCGACGGCGAGGAGGAGCGCGATGGCCGCAATGCCGGCCAGGGTCTGCTCTCGCTTCGTCATATTCGCGC
>JALYYH010000075.1 GCA_030946665.1 Gemmatimonadota bacterium | reverse complement strand
CGAGCTGGGGATCCATGATTGCAGACGGACGGGACCTCTACCAACTTCAAACGGCTCCATGGACTTCCGTATTCCCCGGAGTCGCGATTGGAGCCGCAGTCCTTGGCTTCAACCTGCTGGGCGATGCGCTCCGCGACGCGCTGGATCCCCGGCAGTACTACAGGGCGAAAAAAGCAGCGTAATAAACAGGTTTCTCAGGACAGCTAGGTGTGACCGCATAAAGACCATCACCTCAAAGCGAGGATGACCATGCTGATCCAGACCACTGCTCAAGTACCTGTTCAAACGACCGTAGTTCATCCCTCCTTCACCGACACGCTGGTCACATCGTTCCGCGACGCATTCACGATGATCCTGAGCGCCATTCCCAGAATCCTCGGCTTCATCATAATTGTCGCGATCGGCTGGTTCGTGTCTTCGCTGCTCGCCAAGGGCGTGGTGGGACTTCTCCGCGCCATTCGATTCGACGAGTTGATGCAGCGATCGGGACTCGCCGACTTCATGAGCAAGATGGGGACGGGAATCGATTCGGTCGGGATCGTCGCCGGCATCGTCAAGTGGATCGTTCGCGTCGTGGTTCTCCTCGTCGCGTTCGATACGCTTGGACTGCCGGCGGTCTCCGACGTGATGAGGCAGCTTCTGCTATGGTTGCCGAATCTGGTCGTCGCGATCTTCGTTCTCTTCATCGGCGGAATCGCCGCGCGGGCGCTGGGAAACATTGTCCGCGGTGTGACGGCGGAAGGAGGTTTTTCCAACCCCGAGACGCTGGCGAACGTTTCGCGCACCGCGGTTTGGACCTTTGCGATCGTCGTCGCCATCAATCAGCTGGGAATCGCGACGAATCTCATCAACACGCTGTTCACCGGATTTGTCGGAGCGCTGGCGATCGCGCTGGGCTTGTCATTCGGTCTGGGCGGGCGCGACCTCGCGTCGCGGACGCTGGAGAACTGGTACGATCAGGCGCAGGAGGTCAAGCCGAAGGCGCGCCGAGCGAGGGCGTCGGAGGAGTAAAAGCAGAAGAGAGAAGAGCCAGGTTGGCTCTTCTCTCTTCTGATCATCGCTCGACCCGCAGCACTAAGCCAGCCTCAGAGGTGCGGCGCGATCGCCGCGCTCGCCTTCTCCGACGTGATGATCGGAATCACCTCGAATTCCACGATATCGCTCCAGTTGGACATCCACTCGTCCAGAAGCTTTCGGTCGTCACAGTCCATTACCTGGAAGCAACGTTCGAAATCGGTGGTGACCCAGCTGGAGAGATATCGCGCACCGCCAGGAGCCATGCGCCCCTTTTCCTTCAGGCGGCGGTAGACAGGTTTCGGATCACCATCGCGGTACTTCTCGATCACCATGAACAGCATGTGCGCCTCGCTCGAGGCAATGTGGGGACTCTAACGTAGCTCCAACGCCGCTGGATGCTTCGGCTGATATAACCCGATTCTCGCCCCACTGGGGAGGGCGAAAGTTGTAACGGTGCCCCAGGGCGCTTCTTCCACTGGTGAGAAGCTCGCTTTCCTGGCCTTCAGGGAGCTCATCGTCTGGGGTAAATCGTCGCACATGAGATACATCGACACGCCGGCGACGCCATCGTCCTCATTTGGCGGGCCAACTCCCTCTTCAGTGGGATGCACAGCGACCTCCGCTGGCGGCAGCGCAAATATCAGCCACCCTCTCCCCGCATCCACCGAACGGAACCCGACCACGTCGCGCAGAAAGGCGCGATCGC
Source organism: Gemmatimonadota bacterium (assembly GCA_030946665.1). Next base: position 442 of record JALYYH010000075.1, on the reverse strand, counting down.
CCTCGGGGTCTTCGCTGTAAAGAATGAAATGAGCGCCGTTGATCATCCCATCACCTCGAATAGTGCGAGCCACCGCCGATTGCTCTCGATCATTCTGTTCCCGCACGGATCAGTCCGTAATCTCTCGCGCCCTTCCGCAACAGGTGATATCCGCCTGGCAAAGGCTTGGTCGCAGACAAATTCGCATCCGCGCTCACTCGCTGTCCGTTCAGATAAACTCCTCCCTGCTCGACCAGTCTTCTCGCCGCGCCCTTCGATGCCGCGAGCTTAAGCGCGACCAGCGCCTCGAGCAATCCGGGAGCTTCGGTTGACTCTGCGAAAGGTACTTCCTCACTCAAGGCGTCCAGCACTTGCTTCGACAGCGTCGCCGGATCCGCCTTGCCGAACAGCACGCGTGACACTTCCTCCGCCACTCGCGCCGCGTCTTCTCCGTGCACCCTCG
>JALYYH010000068.1 GCA_030946665.1 Gemmatimonadota bacterium | reverse complement strand
CGTCGCGCAGCGCGATGTTGAAGCGGGGACGGTATTCCTTGATCAGGTTGGCTTCGAGGATGAGCGCGTGGGCCTCGCTGGGGACCACGATGGTATCGAGGTCGGCAATGAGGCCAACCAGGTGCCTGGTCTTTACACTCTCGAGCTGATCGTTCGCGAAGTAGCTGCGGACGCGCGACCGCAGGCGTTTCGCCTTTCCCACATAGAGGGTAGTCCCGTCCCTTCCCTTCCATAGATAGACACCAGGTCCATCAGGAAGGTGGGGAAGCTTTGCGGCAACGACGTCGGGAACGGGGAGCATGTGTAATTATACCACGCCCGATCACGAGCGTTCATCGCGTGCGAAACGGAAGTCGCAGCAGTCTCCGACCGCGATCGATGACGTTGCTCGCCTCGGGAATTCCGAACGCAGCGGTGATACCGACGTAGGTCAGCCCGTAAACGGTGAGCAGGACAAGAGCCATCAACTTGGAAGGCACAGCGTTTTCGTGCGCGGATAGGATCGGTGCGCCGCGATCCGTGATGAGCTTGTAAGCCCAGGGGACAGCTGCGCCGACCGCGGCCGCTGTCCAAAGCCGCGCCATGCGCGACGGGATGAGACGCGTCCTGCCGACCCGATTATCCATCTCCCGCCGTAGCAGGTAGAATTCCACCCAGCCAGCAAGGCCAGCCGACGCAGTGAGCCCCGCCGCGCCGAGCTTCGGGTCCAGGCCGAGAGCAACGGGCAGAACCAGCGCGAACACATAGCCCAGGACACTCGTAAGAATTACTCGAACGACTGCGAAGCGCAGCGGCGTCTTCGTGTCGCGCATCGCGTAGAACGTGGACGAATACAGGCGTCCCATGGTCGACGCGAGGAGGCCGACTGTGGAGCCGATGAGTATCTGCCAAACCCAGATCGTCTCGCCCTCCTTGAACCTTCCCCCCTGATACAGCAGGTGCACAATGAGATCACCGAGCGCGAGCAGGGCAACCGCGCTGGGGACGATGAAATAGGCAATGCGATCCAGACCATCGCTGAGGCGCCCGCGAAGATATGCGGCGATTTCGGCGGTCGTGCCTACCGCGCGGGACATTGCCGGCAGCTCCGCGGCGGAGATCGCCATTCCGAAGAGACTTATCGGCAGAACGTAAATTGCTTGGGCGTACGTAAACGACGAAACCGCCCCGTTGCCCAGATAACTCGCCAGCCACGCGTCGACGTACGCACTCAGCTGTACTACGCCTCTGCCCACAAATGCAGGTACGAAATTCCGGAACACGTTGCGGACACTGGCGGCCGCCGCGGTCAAACGCGGCCTCACACCGCGCGCGTATTTGAAGACCAGAGGAAGCTGTACGCCGAACTGCAGCGCACTTCCCACCACCGAGCCATACGCGAGGTAAATCGCCAGCTGAATCTGGCTGTGCCCTTTGTGGAAGAACACCAAGGTCGCAACCATCGCCAGATTCCAGAGTACCGGCGCGGTGTACGACATGAAGAATCGTCGATGGCTGTTCAGAATGCCGAGGCACCACGCCGAGAACACTAGGAGACCGGCTCCCGGAAAAAGAATTCGCGTGAGTCGAACCGTCAGCTCGCGCTTCTCTCCCGTGAATCCGTTGGCGATGACTGCTACGAGCCACGGCGCGGTGAGAACTCCAAGCAGCACGATGACCGCGGCGACGAGCGCGAGCATTCCGGCGACAGCTCCCGCGAGCTTCGTCGCCTCCTCCTCGTCCCCCCGACCGAGCAGGCCTGCATACTCCGGAATGAAGGAAGCAGAGAGGACTCCTTCGCCGAACAGGTTCTGCAGCATGTTGGGTATTCTGAAGGCCGCGTTGAATGCATCGGCAGCCAGGTCCGCGCCGAGGAAGCGGGCCATCATTGTCTGGCGAATCAGTCCAGCCAGACGACTCAACAGAATGCCGATCCCAATGAGGAGCGCCGCGCCCCTGGAGCGGTCGAACGCTTGGCTAGTGGTGCTCCGCGGCGCCGCCCGTCGCTCGATCGGCGGCGCAGCCTCGGTTACTTCGTCTGCCTCCGGTGGAAGGAACTCTGGAAGGGGGCGATTCTTCGGCTCGGTTTCGTCGGTCACGACCGCCCTCGCGCTGACACGGGTGCATCGAGCGGGCGCGCGGCTTCCGCGCGTGCTCCGACCAGGCGACGCGCGTGCTCCCGCGCTTCGCCCAGCATTCCTTCCCTGAGCGCCGGGCCGTATCGAGCAAGGAGGGGCACGAAGTTGAGGGTTCGCTCTTGTGGCTTGCCCAACGGGTAGAGTGACCCGCGCGCCGTGGCGATATCGCGCATGATGTCCGCGTGCTGCCTTTTGGCTGCGGCTATCAGCCGTCGCTCGAATCGATCCAGTCGACGCATCAGGTTCGCGCGCAAGCCATCCGTGACTGCCGAGCTGACCGGGGCGCGCTCTTCGACCACTGCCTCGCTCAATCCGTCGAGCCTGTCGTTGAGCGCGGCGCGGGCAGCGTTCAGCTCGTCGATGACGCGCTTCGGCAACCGGGCCCGCGCTACTCGTGCCTCGACCCCGTGAGGATCCCGAAAATCCTCGGGCAACAAGTACAGCGATTCCAGAATCTTCTCCACGTGAGGCTCGATGATGGTGCACGACCAGCGCGGGACGATTGCTGGCCGGGCGACGCCGAGTGTGTCGGCGATAGGCGCGATCTGCGCGAAGTACGCAATCTCGGCTGGGCCGCCGATGTAGCTCGCCGTCGGAAGAATTGCGCGCTCGACGATTGGGCGCAGCAAGACATTCGGCCCGAGATCCTCGGAGCTCACTTGCCTGGCTGCGGACTTGATGGGAATGCGCTTGCGATCCCCCGACGACATGCTGAACACCAGTGACAGGCCAGGGACATCCTGCACCTGCGCAGCGAACCCTGCCCCTTCGATCTCGGCGTTTCGCGCACGGATGGCGTCAGCAGTCTCGGTCGCCCGCTCGAGAGCTCGGGTGAGCAAAGGTTTCGCCGCGGCACGAGTGGCGGGATGGGACGCATCGATCACCGCGATTCCGAGCGGCGCGAATAGCGCTCGGAGAAACGCAACGTACGCTGATCCCACGGTTTGGTTCGAAGTGTAAAAGCGCTCCAGAAGCTCGATCGGGATTCGATCGATCGCCGAGCCTGCCGTGTGCTTGAGGGCTTCGAGCTGCGTGGATACATCGCCCAGTGGCATCGCCGCCATTGGAAGACCCAGCCGCTCCAGGTGATCGAAACGAAGGAGCTGCGCGCCACCAGGGACCGAGACGACCGTGCTGCTCGCCTCCTTGAAATCCGTGTCGTCGGTCGCCGCCCAGAATACGGGTGCGACAGGAACGCCCGTGACTTCCTGAAGCGAATCGGCGAAAGCGAGCGCGCTCAGCGCTTTCGAAATCGTGTATATCGGTCCTCCAAAGAGCCCAGGCTGTTGGCCCGTCGTCGCAACTACGCCGCGACCGCCCGCGGCTGCCTCGAGTCGCTCTCTGGCCTTTCCGGTTGCCTCGAACGCAGGCGACAATTTCTGGAGCCAATCGTCGCCGAACTCCGATCTCACGGTCTGGATCCGCTGCCGCCATGATTCTGCATCCCGCGGCCTGGGCTCATACCAGCCGTCGGGCGCCTCGCCCGCGATTGCCGCGACAGCAAGTGGATTTCCGGACAGCGGCTGACTGATCACGCGCGGGACGTTCACCGGCGGCTCGCAAAAAGAATCATTCGGGGCGACGTCTCGGACCACGGCGCACCCGCGTAATCGCCCACTCGAGCGACGACGGCGAATCCGGCCAGATCGAGCATTCGCTCCAGATCTCGCGGAGTCAGCAGGCGCACCCGCTCGATGTACTCCTTGCCTCGCTCACGCAGGGTGATCGTCTTCTCCACGAATCGGTCGTCGGGACTTATCGCGCGCGTTTGCTCGATCGTGACGCCGTTCTCGACGCGCTCGTCGTAGGGCACCAGTGCGCTGCGCACCTGGGATGCATTCAGAAAATCAATCACCAAAGTTCCACCACGTCTCAGCGCATCGCAAACCCGCACCAGCACCCTCTCGTTCTCGCGATCGTCCTCGAAGTATCCAAAGCTGGTGAACAGGTTGACCACCAGGTCGAAGCTCTCCGGGACGAAAGGCAGCTCGCGCATGTCGGCTCTGACGTACGGAGCGTCGGGCATTTCCCGCCGGGCTATCTTCAGCAGCGCAGCGGACAAGTCGAGTCCTACGGTCCACCAGCGCTCGCGTAGCGCGCGGGAGTGGCGGCCGGCTCCGCATCCGAGATCGAGAACCGAACGGATGTCGTGTCCCTCCAGAAACCGTGCGATCAGGTCCACGACGTGCTCGGCCTCTGTCTCATCGCGATGCTGGTAAATCCGAAGATAGTCCTCTCCGAACCATGCCTCGAACCAGTCGGCTTCCTCTGATCCCGAGCGCTGCATCTTTTTCCTATCGGAGTCGCCCGTCACTTGTGATACGGCTCGCCACGCACGATGGTGCCAGCGCGATATATCTGCTCCGCCAGTACCAGTCGGGCTATCTCGTGCGGAAGCGTCCAGGGCGCGAGTGAGAGCTTGAATGTCGCTCGAGCGGACACTTCGGGAGTAAGACCAAAAGCGCCGCCGATAAGGAAGGCAAGGTCGCGATCCTCGTCGCGCGCCTGCCTCAGGAGCTCGGCAAACTGCTTCGAGTCGAGCTTCCGCCCTCCCTGCTCACAAGCCACTGTTTGCGCGCGTTCCGGGATTCGCTCAAAGAGGCGCGAGCCTTCTTTTGCCTTCACTTTCTCGATCAAGCTGCCAGAAGCTCGCTCTTCGCGTACCTCATGAACGTCGAGCGGCCAGTACCGCGCCGCTCGTGTCTCGTAGTCCCTTATGGCCTCGCCCAGCGCCGGGTTGCGCGCCTTGCCCACGACTGCGACTACCAGTCGCATCTACGCGTAGATGCCGCGGAGCCTGTGCACACTGGCCACTCTGCTGATCGAGAGCATGTACGACGCCGTGCGCATGTTCACACGCCGCTGCCGGGAAAGATCGAGCACATCCTGAAAGCTCCGTTTCATGATGGTCTCCAATCGCTCGTTGACGAGGTCCTCCGGCCAGAAATAACCGCCCCGATCCTGAACCCACTCGAAGTACGAAACGGTGACGCCGCCAGCGTTCGCCAGAATGTCAGGGATCACGAAAATGCCATTCTCGTCGAGTATGGAGTCCGCCGCCGCGGTGGTCGGTCCGTTAGCGCCCTCGCAGATGATCCGGGCCCTGATGTCTTTCGCGTTTTTCGTCGTGATCACGTTTTCGAGCGCGGCTGGCAGGAGCACATCCACATCGAGCGTGAGGAGATCGGCGCCCGAGATCACTTCGGCCTTGTCGTAACCCTCGAGAGAGCGGTGCTTCTTCACGTAGGCAATCGCGTCGTCGACATCGATGCCTTTAGCATTGTACAGCGAGGCGGAGCGATCACCGATCGCGACGATTTTGCAGCCTTCACGCGTGAGCAGCTGCGCAGCGACCGAGCCAACGTTTCCAAATCCTTGCACAGCTACCGTAGTTCCCTTCACCGACATGCCAAGATGCTTCAGCGCTTCCTTCGTCACGATCATGCAGCCACGCCCCGTCGCCTCACGCCGGCCGAGGGATCCACCGAGCTCGACGGGCTTGCCAGTCACGACGGCGGTAACTGTGTGGCCGACGTGCATCGAGTAGGTGTCCATCACCCAGGCCATCACGCGCTCGTTCGTGTTGACATCGGGAGCGGGTACGTCCGAATCTGGACCGAGCATGTTGATGATGCCTGAGGTGTACCGGCGCGTGAGCTTTTCGAGTTCCGCCGCGCTCATGGCGAGAGGATCGCACCTGACTCCGCCCTTCGCACCTCCGAACGGGATGTTCACCACCGCGCACTTCCACGTCATCCAGGCCGCAAGAGCTTTTACTTCTTCGAGGGTCACTTGCAAGTCGAACCTGATACCGCCCTTTGCCGGCCCGCGAGACGTGTTGTACTGGACGCGATACCCCTCGTACACCTCAACCTCTCCGTTGTCCTTCATCACGGGTATCGACACGATCACTTGCTTCTCGGCCTGTCGCAAAACCTTGTACAACCCTGGCTCCAGGTCGAGAAGCTCCGCGGCCTTGTCGAAGCGAAACATCATGGCCTCGAACGGGTTCTCCTCGTCTAGAAAGCGGTCCTTGTCCGGGCGAACAAGCTTGTGGGCGGGAATGCGAATGTCAGTTGCCATGAATTGGAATTTTCAGCGTTATGTCAGGGTCAGTTTGGGTGAGCGGTCGAGAGAAGGCTATCGAGCATCCGATCGATGTACGGCTGACCGTCCTCGATCCTCAAGCGCTGTGAAACATACCATAATGACCCAGCTTCGGGAGGCCATACAGACTCTAGTTTCACCGCATCTTTCAGAGTGCAAACGACGAAATCCGAGCTGCTCGCTTGCGCGGCGAGATACCGTGCATCACTGCTCGAAAATGCGTGATGATCCGGGTAACTATGCGGTCGTACGATGGCGCCGATTTCGGTCAACTGTCGGAAGAACGATTCTGGACGCGCGACCGCCGCGATCGCCGTGAGGTCGGCGCCCTTCACCGCGTGCAACGGCAACGTTTGACCGGTAGCAGTGCTGTGAAGGTCTCCGGGGAACAGATGCAGTACCGCAATCGGAACGTGCGGCGCAGCGGCCGCAACTGCCCGACGCGCGGCTTCCACCAGAGATCTGTCGGCAGTCTTTCGCGTGATGACCACCAGGTTGGCGCGTCGTGCAGAGTGAAGAGGCTCACGCCACGGGCCGGCCGGGAGGAGCCGTGGAGGACCAGACCACGAATCCGCGTCCACGAGGAGCACGTCCATGTTTCGGCCAGCGCGGCGATGTTGAAATGCATCATCGAGGATGACGACATCGACACGTTGCGCGATCGCCTCTCTGATGCCGCGCGCGCGATTCGGCGCGACGATCACCGGGATTCCTGGATTCAGCCGTTGATGCACGATCGTTTCATCGTCACCATAACCACGAAGCACGATTCCCGGCCGGACTCCGCGCTCGAGAATGCTCCCGGCAATCCATGCAGCGAAGGGTGTTTTTCCCGTGCCGCCAACAGACATGTTTCCGACGCTCACTACCGGAACAGGAAAATCTTCAGTCGAGAGCACACCGGAGTCGTAGAGCCAGCCTCTGCTCCTCACAACTCCGCGATAGGCCAGCTCCAACGGGGTGAGCAGCGCGCGCAGCGTCCGCGCCCGCATTCCTCGACCCGTCCACACAGTCTCCGCGAATCTGCGAAGATCAGCCACCCGCTAATCCGATTGCGTCGCTCATCAAACGCTCGAAGCGCGGACATTCTTCCGCCGCCGCACGCGGATTGGTCGCGAGTACCTTTGTCGGTGGGCCGTAAGCGACAGTCACGCGCGCGAACGGCTTGGGAATCATGAAGCGATCCCAGCTCCTCAGGCGCCAGGAACGGCTCGCGGAAGCAACGACGGGTAGAATGAACGTGTCCGATCTCTGCGCCGCCACCAGCGCCCCCGGAGCGAATTTTTCGGGGGGTCCTTTCGGGCCATCGGGCGTGATAGCGACCTCGCGACCCGCTTGTAGCTCTCGCACCAGCGAGATCAGCGCCCGGTCGGCACCACGAGTGGTCGATCCTCGAATGAGACCATAGCCGAGCGATTCCGCCGTGCGCGCGACTAGCTCGCCGTCCCGATGCTCGCTTATCAGGACCTTTACGCCTTCCTCTCGATGGTGCCAGAGCAAGGGCAGAAGGTGCCCGTGCCATAACGCAAAGATGAAGGGACGCCCGGTCGATCGCAGTTGTCCCACGAATTCCCCATTGATAACTCGAATGCGCCACGTTCGCGCAAGTACGCGCAAGAACCCTCCTCCAACCAGGAGCACCGCCCGATCGCGTTGGGAGAGAGATTCGCGCTCCCCTGTCATCCGTGCGGGCCGACCAGAGCGCTGGCGATTTGCGCCACTCTGTCGGCGGCTCCGGGCGAGCCGAGCTTGCCGCGCACCTCCGCCAGGCCAGCCAGCACATCCTGACGCTGGTGACTTTCAGGATCGAGCAGCCCGGCGAGTTCATTCGCTACCGTTTTTGGAACGATCTCCCCCTGAATGAATTCGCGCGCGACCTCGCGGCCGGCTACGACATTCACCAACCCGATGTGTGGTACTTTGACCACCCGCTTCGCGAGCTCGAACGACACTCGGCCGGTGCGATAAGCCACGACCAGCGGGCAGTCAGCGATCGCCGCCTCCAGAGTGGTAGTTCCGCTCTTGCACAACGCTGCGTCCGCGGCGCGCAAAACGCTCAACGACGCCGAGTGGACGAGCCGGAACGGACACCGTTCCGAATCGAGGGCGACGGTTGGGGCGACGCTCACTATCACCTGAAGGCCGGGACGCATGCGTTGGAGTTCCTTCGCCGTCGCCACGAAATCGTCGATGTGGCGGTCGATCTCCTGCTGGCGGCTTCCGGGAAACAACGCGAGCACTGGTACGTTTTGCGCGAGGCCCAGCGCCTCCCGCGCTTCCAGCCTCGTCGGCATGTTCAACGTCCGATCCAGCATTGGATGCCCGACGAAAGTCGCATCGATGCCAAACCCACGCAGGAGAGGTTCCTCGAACGGGAGGATCACCGCCGCCTTCGATACGATCTGCGCCAACTTGGGAATTCGTCCCGCGCCCCAGGCCCAGACCTGCGGAGTGACGTAATAAAGAACCGGAACACCTGCGCTCTTCGCAGCCGTCGCGACCTTCATGTTGAAGCCGGGGTAATCGATCAGGATTATCAGCGCGAAATCACCGCGCTTCATCATTGTTCGCAGGCGGCGGAGGAGGACAAAGTGTCGGGGAACGTGTTTCATCACCTCGAGAAACCCCATTACGCCGAGCTCGCCGTCCCTATGAATGAGCTCGACACCCTGCTCTGCCAGTCTGGGACCGCCAACCGCAACCAGGCCAAGCTCCGGTCTTATGCGTTGCAGTGCCGCCGCCACTCCCGCGGCGTGAAGATCGCCCGACGCCTCGCCCACCACGAACAGAATCCTACGCATGGTGGTGTGCGCGCCCGACCAGCGAAGGAAGAGTCAGCTCGATCTCCTTCACGATGCGCAGTGCGACACCAAGCGCCAGCCGCCCCTCTTCTCCCGTAACGACGACAGGGGAGTCGCCCGTGAGTGCCGCTACAAAGCTCTCGAGCTCGAGCTTGAGGGGCTCGCCGGCAGGTGCCTCGAGTTTGACTCGGTCCACGTAAGCCGTGATGTCAACAGGGGCAGAACGGACGGCGAGGGGATCGATGTCCGACCGGAGCCTGAAGAATTCGCCGGTGCCCGCCGCAAGATCGAGCGAGAGATAGCCGCTCTGTTGAAAGATTCGAATCTTGCGTTTCTTCTCCCGCGAGATGCGGCTCGATGTGATGTTGGCAACCGCTCCGGACGTGAACGTCACGCGCGCGTTGGCGATGTCAAGCATCGGAGTCAGCACGGGTACGCCCACGGCGGCAATTTCTTTGGCGTCGGTACCGACCAGCGTCAGTAACAGGTCGATGTCGTGAATCATCAGATCCAGTACCACCGCTACATCGGAGCCTCTCGGACTGAAAGGCGCCAATCGCTCGCTGTCGATGAAACGTGGCTTGTTCACGTACGGGAGCGCCGCGCGAACGGCCTGGTTGAACCGCTCGATGTGCCCAATCTGAACCATCACGCCCTTCCGTCGGGCGAGCTCGAGCAAGGCGTCGGCTTCCTCGATCGTTGTCGTGATCGGTTTCTCGATGAAGACGTGTTTGCCGCGCTCGATCGCCGCGCTGGCCACGGTGCAATGTGCCGAAGTCGGCACCACGACAACGACGGCGTCGGACGCGTCGAGCAAACTCTCGAGAGTAGGATGCCATTTGACCCCGAGCTCTTTCTCGACTTCGCGCGCACGGTCGCTCCGCGTCTCCACGAATCCGCTAAACTGGACTCCGGTGAGATCCCGCAGAATTCTTATGTGGTGAAACCCGAGGCTACCCGCGCCGACTACGCCAACGCGTGGGGTGTTTCTCAAATCACGACTCCGCGCTCACTCGCCTCGACGAATCGTATCAGCTCCTTTACTTCCGGGAGCGGCTCGAGCTCTGTCTGCGCGCGCTCGATCGCCTGGGTCACGTTTAGATCAGAGCGGAAGAAAAGTCGATATGCGCGCTTGAGCTCGCGGATCGTTGCCTCGTCCATGCCACTGCGCTGCAACCCGATCGTGTTCAGGCCGTAGAGTTTCACCGGATTCCCCACCGCTTTGAGGAATGGTGGAATGTCCTTGGAGACACGGGAGCAGCCGCCGATGAAGCTGTGGCGACCAATGCGGGCGAACTGGTGCACCGCGCACAGTCCGGAAATAATCGCCTTGTCTTCGATCATGACGTGCCCGGCCAGCTGAACGACGTTGGAGAGGATCACGTTGTTCCCGATCTGACAGTCGTGGGCAATGTGCACGTAGGACATCAGCAGACAGTGGCGTCCAACGGTGGTCTTGAAGGATTGGGCCGTGCCGCGATTGATCGTCGCGTACTCGCGAACGATGGTGCCTTCCCCGATAGCGACACACGTCTCCTCGCCAGCGAACTTTAGGTCCTGCGGCGGGCCGCCAAGAATACTTCCGATTCCTACCTTGACCTGGGGGCCGAGTGTAACGTTGCGCTCGAGCGTCGCCCTGGGAGAGACAACGCAGTCGTCCCCGATCGAGCATCCCTCTCCAACTATGGCGTAGGCGCCGATCTCGACGTTCGATCCGATCTCCGCCTCCGGTGAGACGATCGCGGTCGGGTGGATCCGCGTCGCTTTCATCGGTCGCGCACCATTGCCGCCATGTCAGCCTCCGCTACCACCTCCCCATCGACCTTGCCGACCCCGCGCATCTTGCACACCGCACCGCGCAGCTGGACGATCTCGAGCTCGAACCGAATTTGATCTCCAGGTTTAACAGGCCGGCGGAATTTCACGTTGTCCAATGACATGAAGTAGACGACCTTGCTCTCCGGATCTTCGACGGATCCCATCAGAAGCATTCCCCCGACCTGGGCCATCGCTTCGATGATGAGGACTCCCGGCATGATCGGATGCCCGGGAAAGTGTCCCTGAAAGAACGGCTCGTTGATCGTGACGTTCTTCAGCCCGACGATCCGCTTCTTCTCCTCGATCTCGAGAATCCGGTCCACCAGCAGAAACGGAT
>JALYYH010000053.1 GCA_030946665.1 Gemmatimonadota bacterium | reverse complement strand
AGACGCTCGACGACATCGGCTTCACGGAAGAAGTTGCGCCGGCGTACATCTCGGTGAAAGAGGCCGTCTTCCCGTTCAACAAATTCCGTGAGTTCGATCCAATCCTCGGGCCCGAGATGAGATCGACGGGAGAAGTGATGGGAATCTCGGACTCATTCGGCAGCGCGTTCGGCAAGGCGCAGCTGGCCGCCGACAACGTCCTTCCGATCGAAGGCGCAATTTTCATCACCGTCAACGACTCCGACAAGCGATCAGTTACCCCGATCGCCAGGCGGTTTCAGGAGATGGGTTTCAAGCTCTTCGCCACTGGCGGAACAGCGAAGCATTTGCGCGGCCGCGGAATTCCGGCTGAGACCGTCCTCAAGATCCACGAAGGCCGGCCCAACGGCGTCGATATGATGCTCAACGGGGACATACAGCTTCTCATCAACACTCCGCTCGGTAAGGAATCGCAGCGCGACGACTACACCATGCGACAAGCGGCAATCGCGAATCGGGTCGCATACACGACGACGCTTTCCGCTGCGAATGCGGCCTGCGACGCGATTCTTTCGCTCCGGTCCAGAGCGCCATCGGTGCTCTCGTTACAGGAATGGCACGCCCGAATCCCCAGGGAGGCCGCTGTCTGATGGCGAAGCCATTCATTCATGAGTCAGCCTACGTTGACGAGGGCGCCCAGATCGGCGCCGATACCAAGGTCTGGCATTTCTGTCATGTGCTGGGCGGGGCGGTAATCGGCGAACGCTGCTCGCTCGGCCAGAACGTGGTGGTAATGAACGGCGTCGTGATTGGAAACAACGTCAAGATCCAGAACAACGTCTCCGTGTACGAAGGAGTTGAGCTGTCAGATGACGTGTTCTGCGGGCCGTCGATGGTGTTCACTAATGTCGTGAACCCCCGCAGTCACGTCTCACGCCGGAACGAGTACAGGAAGACTCTGGTCGGACGCGGGGCGACGATCGGCGCGAACGCGACGGTCATTTGTGGGGTTACGCTTGGCGAGTATGCCTTTGTGGGTGCCGGCAGTGTGATCACACGGGATGTCCCCGCCTACGCCCTCGTGGTGGGGGTGCCGGCGCGCAAGATCGGCTGGATGTGCCGGTGCGGCGAGCAACTGGCCGACAAGAACCCGACCGGCTGCCAGGTGTGCGGGACAAAATATCGACTCGATGGCGACGAGTTACGGAGAATTGCATAGGTGAGCTCGGAGAAGACCTTTCGAATTGCTCTGATCGGGTGCGGACGCATCAGCAAGAACCACTTCGAGGCGATCGACAACATCGACGGGTTGGAGCTGGTCGCGGTATGCGACGCCGAGCTCGACCGAGCCAAACAGGCGGGCGAACAGTGGAACGTTCCCTATTTCACTTCGTACGAGCGCATGCTCGCGGAGAGCAAAGCGGATGTAGTCACAATAGCGACTCCATCCGGATTGCACGCGGAACAGGGAGTCGCCGCCGCAAAAGCCGGCAAGCACGTCGTGATGGAGAAGCCAATGGCGATCTCGCTCACAGGGGCGGACGCTCTCGTCCAGGCTTGCGACAAGGTGGGCGTACAGCTCTTCGTCGTCAAGCAGAACAGGTTGAATCCCCCGGTGCAGCTGTTGAAGCGCGCTGTCGATCGCAACCGCTTCGGCCGGATCTACATGGCGAGCTGCACCGTCCATTGGGCACGCCCGCAGGAGTACTACGATCAGGCGCCGTGGCGCGGGACGTGGGAATTCGACGGCGGAGCCTTCATGAATCAGGCGTCGCACTATGTCGATCTAATTCAATGGCTGATGGGACCCGTCGAAAGCGTGATGGCGAAAACAGCGACGCTCGCGAGGCGGATCGAGACCGAGGATTCCGGTATTGCCATCCTGAAATTCCGCTCCGGCGCGCTGGGCACCATCGAGGTGACGATGCTCGCCTATCCGCGGAATCTCGAGGGCTCGCTCACAATTCTGGGAGAGAAGGGGTCCGCCAAGATCGGCGGCACGGCGGTCAACAAGATCGAGCACTGGGAATTCGCCGAGTACGACGATGACGACAAGCTCATTGAGAGCGCGAACACGAATCCTCCCAATGTTTACGGGCAGGGGCACCAGGGCTACTACAGAAATGTGTTGGCGGTGCTCAGAGGCGAGGCCAAGCCCGACACCGACGGTCGCGCCGGCCGGAAGTCTCTGGAGTTGATCCTCGGCATTTACGAGTCGGCCAAGACCGGCCGCGAAGTTCCCCTGCCTTTGCGGGCGCAAGTCTGACCCCGACTCATGTATCTTTAATGATTCTATCGGCTCCAATTCCTGACTACAGATAAATGGCCGTACCACTTCTCGATCTGAAGGCACAACACGCGACGATCCGCGAGTCGGTTTTGAACGCGATGACGAAGGTCGTCGAGGACCAGGCGTTCATCCTCGGCGAGCCCGTCGAGCGTCTCGAGCGCGAGGTCGCCAAGCTCTCGCAGACGACGCATGCGATCGGATGCGCCAACGGCACCGACGCGATTCTCCTCTCCCTTCGCGCGCTCGACATCGGTCGTGGGGACGAGGTCCTCACCACCCCATTCACGTTCTTCGCGACTGCCGGCGCAGTTCACAACGTCGGTGCACGGCCGGTTTTTGCCGACATCGATCCGGACACGTTCAATCTTTCCGGCGAGACGATTGCGTCTGGCATCAAGCCGACTACGCGCGCGATTATCGCAGTCGATCTGTTCGGGCAGATGGCTCCGATGGAATCCATCATTGATGCCGCCGGTGACCTTCCCGTCATCGAGGACGCCGCCCAGACGATTGGAGCGCGCCGCAAGGTGAACGACAAATGGGTGATGGCCGGCGAGGCGGCGACAATTGGAACGTTCAGTTTTTTCCCCTCGAAGAACCTGGGCGGGTACGGCGACGGCGGGATGGTAGTGACGCAGAGCGACGATCTTGCCACTCGCCTGCGTCGCCTGCGGACCCACGGCGGGTCGAAGACGTACTACCACGAAGAGGTGGGGTACAACAGCAGACTCGACGCGCTGCAGGCCGCCGTTCTGTCAGCGAAGCTTCCGATGCTGTCGTCTTGGAGTACGGCGAGACGGAAAAACGCCGCGTACTACAACGCCGCGTTCGCCGATCTAGAGGGCGTACGGACTCCGACAATCGACCCGGCCAACGAATCCATCTACAACCAGTACACGTTGCGCGTCGCCCGTCGAGAGGATTTGCAGCAGCATCTCAAGTCTCAGGGAATCGGCTCGGCGATCTATTATCCCCTCTCGCTCCATCTGCAGCCGTGTTTCGAGTACCTCGGCTACAAGCGCGGAGCGTTTCCGGAGAGTGAGCGCGCTACCCGCGAAGTCATCTCACTGCCCGTCTACCCCGAGCTGAAGCAGTCGCAGCTGGACGAAGTGATCGAAGCGGTCCGTGGCTTTTACGGCCGCTGAAAACTATCTCCATCATAGAGACCCAAAGTGCAAGTAAAGGATCAGCTCCTCGCCAAAATAGAGAGCAGGACGGCCTGCATCGGGGTGGTGGGGCTCGGCTACGTCGGGTTGCCGCTGGCACTGGAGTTCGCCAAGGCGGGATTCAAGGTGATCGGCTACGACGTCAGCGTGAAAGTCGCGAAGGGGCTGATGTCCGGAAAGTCGCACATCCAGGACGTGCCGAGCCCGGAGGTTGCGCGCCTGGTGAAGGCGGGGAAGTTCGAAGCCACCAGTGACGAATCGAGAATGCAGGAGATGGACGCGGTGTCGATTGCCGTTCCCACTCCGCTGGCGAAGACTCGCGATCCGGACATGGGTTACGTGCTGGCGGCCGCGGATGCGATCGGACGCAACTGCCGTCCCGGCGTCGTTGTAATACTCGAGAGCACCACTTATCCCGGCACGACGAGAGAGCTGATGCAGCCCAAGCTGGAAGCTGCCGGACTTACTGTTGGGGACGATGTCTTCCTGGCGTTCAGCCCGGAGCGTGTCGATCCGGGCAACCCGCTGTGGAACACGAAGAACACTCCGAAGATCGTCGGAGGCATTACTCCGGCCTGCACCGAGATCGCCATCGCACTGTACGCCACATGCCTCGACACGATCGTTCCTGTTTCGAGCACCGAGACGGCGGAGCTGGTGAAGCTGCTCGAGAACACCTTCCGGTCCGTCAACATCGGACTCGTGAACGAGATGGCGATTGTGTGCGACAAGCTGGGTGTGAATATCTGGGAAGTGATCGAGGCCGCGGCGACCAAGCCGTTCGGATTCATGAAGTTCACGCCCGGACCCGGAATCGGCGGGCATTGCATTCCGCTCGATCCGCACTATCTCGCCTGGAAGATGAGAACCCTCAATTACAAGACGCGTTTCATCGATCTGGCGAGCGAGATCAACAGCGAGATGCCGGCAGTGGTCGTGCGAAAAGTCGCCCAGGCACTCAACGAAGAAAAGAAAGCGGTGAATGGAAGCCGCATCCTCGTGCTGGGTGTCGCCTACAAGAAGGACATCGCCGACATGCGTGAGAGCCCCGCGCTCGACGTGATTCGCCTCCTGGAGAGCCAGGGGGCCAAGGTGCTGTATCACGATCCCTTCGTGCCGAAATTCAATGAAGACGGACACGAGCACGCGAGTGTCCCCATTACGGACAACGAGATCTCCAGCGCCGATGCAGTTGTAATCGTCACTGATCACTCTTCGGTCGACTACCAGCGCGTGGTGGATCTTGCCGGAGTGGTGGTCGACACCCGGAACGCCACTGCGAGGCTCACGAAGGGGAAGGGTAGAATCGTCTCGCTCGCATCAACTGCGCCCTACGCAACTGCCTAACTCGATCAGCCCGTGAACATATCGGTAATTGGAACCGGCTACGTCGGACTCGTCGTGGGCGCGTGTCTCGCCGAGACCGGCAACAACGTGTGTTGCGCCGACATCGATAAGGCGAAGATCGACGGCCTCAAGAAAGGCGAGATTCCCATTTACGAGCCGGGGCTCGAAACCCTGGTGGCGCGGAATCAGAAGGAGCGGCGTCTGGCTTTCACGACGGATCTGCCGGAAGCGATCGCATCAGCCGATGTGATCTTCATCGCGGTGGGAACTCCGCCAGATGAGGACGGGGCCGCGGATCTGAAGCACGTGCTTGAGGTCGCGGATCTAATCGGCCGACACCTGACCCGAGAGATGGTAGTCGTGACGAAATCGACGGTTCCCGTCGGAAGCGCGGCGAAGGTGGCAAAGGCCATCAGCCGCACCGCGAAATTCCCGTTTCACGTTTGCAGCAATCCCGAATTCCTGAAGGAGGGCAACGCTGTCGAGGACTTCATGCGCCCCGATCGTGTGGTCCTAGGCGTGGATTCAGATCACTCACGGCGAGTGATGACGGAGATTTACGCGCCGTTCGTCCGCACCGGCAAGCCGGTGCTGATGATGGACATCTCGTCGGCCGAGATGACCAAGTACGCCGCCAACGGGATGCTTGCGACCCGTATCTCGTTCATGAACGAGATCGCCAATCTCTGCGACAAACTGGGCGCCAACGTCGACTTCGTGAGACGCGGAATCGGAAGCGACTCGCGGATAGGGCAGTCGTTTCTGTTTCCCGGGCCCGGCTACGGCGGCTCGTGTTTCCCGAAGGATGTGAAGGCGCTGGTGCAGATGGGCGCGGAGTGCGGGGTGCCGCTCGATGTGTTGACGGCGGTGGAATCGGCCAACGAGCGCCAGAAACGAGTTCTGCTGGCGAAGATTCGGTCCGCTCTGGGCGAGGCGCTGCGCGGGCGCCGCGTCGCCGTCTGGGGCCTCGCCTTCAAGGCGGGGACTGACGACATGCGGGAGGCGCCTTCGCTTGCACTCATCAGGGCGCTGCTGGACGAAGGAGTGTCGGTCTGCGCGCACGATCCGGCCGCCCTCGAGCACGCGCGGGGATTGCTCGGCAACCGAATAGATTATGCGGAGACTAACTATGAGGCGCTCCCCGGTGCGGACGCTCTGGTCGTGGTCACGGATTGGAACGAATACCGCCATCCGGATTTCGAGCGGGTCAAGCGCACGCTCAAGCAGCCGGTCATCGTCGATGGCCGGAATCTTTACGACGTCGAGAAAATGCGGGAGCTGGGGTTGCGATACTATTCCATCGGACGCCCATCCGTATGAACATGCTCGACGGCAGAGGGTAATATCATTCGGATGTTGAGATTCAGACCGCTACTGCTGGCGCTGCTGCTCGCGGCACCGCTGGCGTGCAAGCCGCCATTCGATCCCAAGATTTACACCAACGCCGACAAGCTATACCAGGCGGCGACGGCTGAGTACAAGGCGGGTCGATACGACAACGCGGCGAAGGCGTTCGAGAAGCTCACGCTCGACCTGCCAGCCCGCGATCCGCGGCTGCCGCTCTCGTTCTATTACCTAGCGCAGTCACAGTCCAGGGAGGGCTCGAACCTGCTGGCTGCGGCCACCTACAACCGGCTGATCGATGCGTTCCCCCAGGATAGCCTGGTTGACGACGCGCTCTATCTCTCCGGCCGAGCCTACCAGCAGGAATGGAGACATCCGGAGCTCGACGCGACGTACGGGCACAATGCCGTCACGGCGTATCAGTCTCTGCTCGCCAGCTACCCTGAGTCCCCATTTGCCGGCGCGGCGCAGAAGGAGCTTGCCAGGCTCGACGAATGGCTGGCGGAGAAGGACTACACGACCGGGTATCTCTACCTCAAGCGGAAAGCGTACGACTCGGCGATTCTCTACTTCAAGGACGTGATTCGCGTCCATCCGAATGCACCCAAGACAAAGGATGCTTATTTGCGTTTGCTGGAGGCATACCGGGCGATCAAGTATTCCGAGGACGCGCGCGATCTTTGTGATGCGATGCGCAAGGCGTACCCAAAGGACCGTGACGTGAGCGGGGCGTGCGGTCCGGCGCCGTCGACGTAGCCCTGTGCGAATCGGGGTCTTCGGCGGCACTTTCGATCCACCCCACATCGGTCATCTGCTTCTGGCCGCCGATGCACGCGATGCGCTCCACCTGGACAGACTGATTTTCATTCCTGCCGGGGCGCAGCCATTCAAGGTCGATACGCCGCCCGTTGCCACCGCTCAGGACCGGCTGGAGATGGTGCGCCTCGCGATCGCTGACGACGCGAATTACGCCGTCGACGACGCAGAAATCAACCGTAAGGGGTTATCTTACACGGTCGACACGCTCGAGCAGCTGGCGGAGCGGTACAAGGGCGCGCAGCTCTTTCTTTTGTTGGGCAAGGACGCGCTGGCTGGCTTTCCGGATTGGCGAAATTCTGACCGCATTCGCAAGCTGGCGACGCTCGCCACGATGGAGAGATCCGAAACCCATGGGGCTCGCGCTGAGGTACCGGCGGAAGGTGTGGTAACCGTGTCGACGCGGAGGGTGGATGTGTCCTCCACGGAGATCAGAGAGCGTCGCCGTGCCAAAAAATCAATCAAGGGATTCGTGCCCGAAAGCGTCGAATGGTTCATCGAAGCTCGCGGGCTCTATCGTTGAGACGGGCAGACCGTCCGGGGAAATTCGGTAAATGTTGACAGGCCTGCTGAGCGGAGTGTTCGGAACTCGCCACGATCGTGAGCGCAAGCGCGTTCAGCCGATCGTCGACGAGATCAACGAGCAGTACGCCCGGCTCCGGACCATTTCGGAAGAAGAGCTTCGCGATCAGACCGAGAAGTTTCGCTCCCGCATCAGCGAGGTCACTGCTGACATCGAGGCGCGCATCGCCGGGCTCCGCGACCGCAAGCGGGTCGCGACCGATCCGGCCGAGCGCGAACAGATCGACAACGAGCTGAGCGGGGTCGACGGACGCGGCGGGGTGGAGGCCGAGCTGCGGAAGGCCATCGTCGACGTCCTCGATGAGCTGTTGCCGGAGGCTTTCGCCACTGTGCGTGAGGCGGCGCGTCGACTGGTTGGGACCGAGGTGATGGTCACCGGCCAGGAGATGGACTGGAACATGATCCCGTACGACGTGCAGCTGATGGGAGGAATCCAGCTCCACGAGGGGCGTATCGCCGAGATGGCGACGGGTGAAGGCAAGACGCTGGTCGCGACTCTGCCGTTGTACCTGAACGCGCTTCCGGGAAAAGGCGCGCACCTCATCACGGTGAATTCCTACCTGGCACGACGCGACTCCGAGTGGATGGGTCACGTCTACAAGTATCTCGGCCTGACGGTCGGCTGCCTCGACGACACGGAGCCCGGCACCGAGGAGCGTCGCGCGGCGTACGAGTGCGACATCACCTACGGGACCAACAACGAGTTCGGCTTCGACTACCTGCGCGACAACATGGTGCAGTCGCTGGACCAGCGGGTTCAGCGCAACCACGTCTACGCGATCGTCGACGAAGTGGACTCGGTGCTCATCGACGAGGCGCGGACTCCGCTCATCATCTCGGGTCCCGTCGGTAACGAGAGCGACGCCGAATACGCGCAGCACA
>JALYYH010000049.1 GCA_030946665.1 Gemmatimonadota bacterium | reverse complement strand
TCTCGTCATAGCGGAAGACACGCGGCACTCGCGTCGGCTGCTGGACCACTATCACATCGCGACGCCGCTCAGCTCGTATCACGAGCACAACGAGGCCAAGGAAACGCCGAGGCTCGTGGCCAGACTTCTCTCGGGTGATTCGATCGCCCTGATCTCGGACGCTGGGACTCCACTCATATCCGATCCGGGGTCGCGGCTGGTGACGGCCGCTCTCCATGCGGGGATCCCCGTCGTGCCCATTCCCGGCGCGTCGTCCGTGCTGGCGGCGCTCGTGGGATCGGGAATGTCGCTGGAGAGATTCACGTTCCTGGGATTCCTTCCGCGCAAGGGACGGGAGCGTGGCGAGATGATCGCCGACGTGGTCGCGTCGCAATCGACCGTTGTGCTGTTCGAAGCGGGCAATCGCGTTGGTGCGACGCTCGATGCTCTCGCAGATGCAGGCGCTGGCGACAGGCCAGCCGTCGTTGCGAGAGAGCTTACCAAGCAGTTCGAGGAATTCAAGCGCGGCAGCGTAGCGGAGCTCGCCGGCGTGTACAGCGATGAGGATCCAAGGGGAGAAGTTGTGCTGGTGATCGCAGCCGCGGCCAAGCCGCAAGTGACCGAGAGCGAGTTGAGCGAAGCGGCAAGAAAGCTTCGCGACTCCGGCAACTCCCCACGGGATGTCATGGACCATCTCGTCTCGAGCCTGGGCGCGCCGCGCAACATCGCCTACAAGATCGCCCACGAGAGTGACTCGTGATCGCGCGGCCTGAATGCGATGTCCCGATTCTCTACACGCCGCCATCGCCGGTGGTGGATGACCCTGTCGACGAGGGCGAGCGAGCTCCGCTCGATCGCAGCGCCGTCGAGAAGGATCTCGGTCCCACCGGGGCGATCGCGCGCGTTCTTACCCAGTACGAAGACCGCGAGAGTCAACGCGGGATGGCGGGCGTTGTCGCAGATCTTTACAACGAGGGCGGCGTGGGCCTGCTCGAGGCAGGAACGGGTGTCGGAAAATCTCTCGCCTACCTGGTGCCCGCATTGCGCTGGGCTGCCACCAACGGACAGCGGACGGTCGTCTCCACCAACACGATTAATCTGCAGGAGCAGCTCGTACGCAAGGATCTCCCATTTCTCGCTCAGGCGTTCGAGGGACAACAGGAAGTTCGGTTCGCGTTGCTCAAGGGATGGCGGAACTATCTTTGCCTGCTTCGCCTCGCCCAAAGCAAACTGCTCGCGTCTACGCTCCTCGCCGACGAATCCCGCGCCGAGCTCGACGCAATCGCCGAGTGGGCGGAGCGGACAACGGATGGATCGCTCGCCGATCTCGTATCGCCTCCGCGCTCGGACGTGTGGGACGAAGTTGCGGCTGAACCCGATCTCTGCCGCAAATCTGCCTGCCCACATTACGCGCGCTGCTTCCTCTTTCAGGCCCGCCGCACCGCCGCAAAAGCCGACGTAGTGGTCGTAAATCACCATCTGCTGATGTCTGACGTCGCTGTGCGGCGGGCGCAGCAGAATTGGGAGGACGCGGCAGTGATTCCCGCCTATTCACGTCTGGTCGTGGATGAAGCGCACCACATCGAGGACGCCGCAGCCGCCCACCTCGGCACCTCTGCGAGCCGACGAGGTCTGCAGCAGCTTTTTTCGCGACTCATGAGGCCGGGTGCCGGGGCCCGCTCGGGTCGCGGACTGCTCAACTCGCTCGAGGCAAGACTCGTAGCCGCGCCCGACCTGTTGAACACGGCCAGCCTCGACATCGTCAGGAAGAGTTTAGTGCCGAGCGTGGAAGCAGCGCGCGAAAAGGCGACGTTCCTCTTCGACATCCTGCACACCTACCTGCAGCTGCGCGGCGAATCGGTGGAGCGACTCACGGCGGATTTTGCGCGGGATCCTATCTGGAGCGCCGGGCTCAACGCAGCGCTCACCGACCTGCTCGGCGAGATCGCGATGCTGAAATCCGGCCTCGAGATGGTTCGCACGCGTATGGAAGGGGCGAAGAAGCCTGACGAGGCGGTGATGCCGCTCATCGGCGAGATGGCGGCGGTGGGAAGGCGTCTCGAAGGCGTCGCAATCGCTCTCGAAGGTACGCTCCGTCCGCCAGTGGGCGAACCGATGGTCAGGTGGATCGAGCTGCGCGGCCGGGAAGGGAACGTCGCAGTGATGTCGGTACCCCTCGATCTCGCGCCCATCCTGCGTGAAGATCTCTTCAATAAAGTCGAGACGGCGATCCTTACGAGCGCGACTCTGACGAGCGATGCCCGATTCGATTTCCTGTCGCATCGACTGGGACTCGACACCATCGAAGCAAACGTCGTGACGGAGATCTTTCCATCGCCGTTCGAGTATCCCACCCACGCCCTCTTCATGGTGCCGACTGATGCTCCCGCCCCCAACGTCGATGCTGCCGGGCACATGCAGGCGGTGGTGCGAAGCGTCATCGATGTCACCGCCGCCGCGGATGGTGGCGTGTTTGCCCTATTCACCAGCCATCGTGACGTGCGAGCGGCCGCTGCCGAGCTCCGGGCACGGGGAATCGAGCGCACGCGTCCTCTCTACGTTCACGGCGAGGACACGCGAGACAATCTCCTTCGCAAATTCCGCGATTCGGGACGCGCGGTTCTTCTCGGCACTGCGTCGTTCTGGGAAGGCGTCGATGTTC
>JALYYH010000042.1 GCA_030946665.1 Gemmatimonadota bacterium | reverse complement strand
TGAGCTTCAATGACTCTGGTCTCGTGTTGAGCGAGATGCTCGGCATCGCCGGCTTTCAGGACAAGGTCGCCGACCTGGCGCGACTCAATCTCGTGCAGGAAGGCGCCGAGCTGACCTACCTGCTCCGTCACGATCCGGAGTTTCGGCGCGTGCGCAGGAGTGATCTGCTCGAAGTGGGTCACCGCATCCGGCTCAAGCGGAACATCGCGCTGCTCGCTGAATTCCTGAAGGAAGGAATCGAGGGCTTTCGCTTCGACTTCTACGTCGTCTCGGCTGCGCCCTGGCTGGTGGTGCACTCCGCGCTCGAGGGCATCGTTCCACCCGATCACATCATTGGCGCGCACTTCGGCTTCAGCGCCGAGACCGGCGAGATCGAGACGATCGAGCAGGTTCCCGCCGGCTACGGCAAGGTGGCGGCGGTCGACTACCTTCGCTTCCGGCTCGGCGTGCCCAGCGATCGCGTGGTGTATGTCGGCGACGGCAGCTCGGACATTCACGTGATGCTGCACGTCAATCGCGGCGACGGTCTCACGATCGCGGCGTCGGAAGCACGGCACATCTCCCAGATCGCCCGACGCACCGTGATCAGCGACGATGCGCTCAGCGTTCTGATTCCGATCCTCGAAGAGATCTGTGGTTACGATCCAAGCCAGATCCGGCTGGTGTTCGAGGAGCAAGGCCTGCTGATTCAGGAATGGGATCGCGTCAGGACGGATTGGCTCACCATACGCGACGGATCGAACATGGCTGCGGTTGAGCCGGCGGCTTGATAAAATAAGAGCAACGGAACGGGTGCGAGCGGTCAGTGGCATGGTAGCCAGCTAGCAATTCACTACCTCCCGACGTTATCGCACCCGTTCGTTGCTTTTCGATTCCTCGACCAACCAAGACGACAGAAGTTGCAGTTCCTCCTCTTCCCCAACTTTACGATGCCTGAAAAGATTTACTACCTCGGCTATTTCGCCGGTTCGCTCACGGTCCTTTCCTTTTTTCCCCAGGTGATCCGAACGTGGCGAACCAGGCAGACGCGCGACCTTTCGCTGGGCATGTTTGCCCTGCTCGTGACCGCGAGCACGTTGTGGATACTCTACGGGGCGATAATCGGATCCTGGCCAGTGATCGTCACGAATGTCGGAATGGTCGTGCTCAATGGAGCGTTGGCAACGGCAAAGCTTCGCTACAGCTAGCGAGCCCTATTTTACGCAAAGGATCTCGAGCTTGTCGTTGTTGCGGGCAACCACAATGAGTCGCTGTCCGTTCGCGCCGCACATGGCCCTGATGCGTCGCACCTGTCCTTCGATCGCAACACCGCTTGCTTCCATGTCGATCGGCTCGAAGTGGCGGTCCGTGAGAGAGAAGTGGACGTCCGAGCTCTTCTTGCGCTACGCTACGTGACCTCTAAAGCGAAGTCCGCGAAGAATCTCAAGCTTTTCGTCGTTGCGCGCTACCGTGATCCGACCACTCATTTCCGCTCGATCATGCGCCGCGAATTCCCCTCTACGATTACATCGTACCGCTTTCCTCTCGACGAAATGTTGCGGAGCCTCAGTCTCGTGATGCTGCTCGGCAGGACCGGCCTGAACCTCGGCTCCAGGCCTGTCTCCGTCAGACGCAGCCCCGTGTACCCGTAAAAGAACTGCTGGAGAAACCCCCCGGCGCCCGTGAGAAAATTCACCGACTGATTCGTCGGCGTCTCCGAGAGTACCATGAACGGGCCGTGTGGATATTTCTCGTAGACCTTTCGCACCAGCAGGGAGTCTATGAGCTGGCGCTGGCCGAGCTCCGCGGCGATGATCGGATAGAGAGTGATCGTCATCATCCCGCCAGCGCCCTGCTGCGCCAGCAATGTCAGCGCGTGGCTCAGATCGTTGAAGCGGACGGTGTCGCTCATCGCCATCTGGAGCGGGAACGTAAGCAACGGCATGTTGCCGCCCTCGCTGGTCGGCTTCGCGCCCTCATAACTCGGGTGATACTGCTTCGTTGAATCGAACGGAATGACCAGCTTCGCCGCGACTTTCGACCACGATGGATCAGGCCGCGTCCCAAGCACTCGGCTAGCGGCGTCCGCGATCTGAAGATTCTTGAGCGCTATGTTGTTCGTGTACGAGTCGTTAGTGATTCCCACCAGTCCTTCGTCCACCGACACCACGTTTCGGATGTCGTAGCGGTCACGCGTCGAGTCGAAGGTCACGCGGCTCACCCAGAAGTTGGCAGTCTCGCGGATCACCGGATATCCGTAGCGCGCGAGCCAGCTGCGGTCGCCGGTAGCGAGATAGTACTGCCATTGCGCGAGCGGCACGTCGCCGGTCACGTGAATCTCGTATTGCGCATTCTGGCCGGCGAATGCCGGAGTAGTCTCTTCCCCGATCTCGTCGGCTTCCCACGGGTACATGGCGCCGCGATACCCGTGCGATTTCGCGTTGCTCTGCGCGGCGCCGAGTGTGCGTGAGCGGAACATCACGAGCGACTTCGCGATGTCAGGGTGCGTAAGCAACAGCGACGGAAACATCCACGTGTCGGAATCCCAGAAGATATGGCCGAAGTATCCTGGAGAGAGCCCCATCGGGCCGACGCCCATTGACGTCCCATCCCGCGCATTCGACAACAGATAGAACTGCATCGACCGCACGAGAATTTGCAGCTCGGGGTTCCCTTCAATGTCTATCCGCGATTGCCAAAGCTTTTCCCACGCTGTCGCGTTGTCGTTCCAGAGCGACGCATATCGGCGCGATCTCGCCGCGCGCGCCGTCTGCTCGGCGTGCACCATTGGGCGAGTAATTTCGGGCGACGACACAATCCCGGCGTACTTGTAGAACGTGTAGGGACGCTCCGCCACGGCGTCGAAAGAGATCTCGACCCCGATGCTGTCCGGCAGATCAGCCTGCCGCGTGCTGGCATTGGACAGATCCCGCGGCCAGGCGATGGCGACGGCCTGCGCGAGGGCAGCCGTTGCGCCGGATGGGTGGGACGTCATGCGCAAGATTCCTTCGCCGCGACTCACGTCGAACTGGACGTTCCGCTGCGTCGGGTCCATGTGGCCGGAATACCAGATATCCCTGACGGTATTCCACTCCGGGTTGTACTGCTTGATTTCGCCGAAGGCGAGGCGCGGGGGCGGGTTCCAGGCGCGGAGCGTGAATGAGACCGAGACGCGACCCGTGTAATGAGGCACGACAGTGAGCCGGATCACGCCCAGGTGCTGGTCGGCCTGAGACACGAATTCTGTGACATCGATCGAAGTTTTTTTGTCGCCATCGACCCAGTCGTAGCTGGTGCGTATGGAGCCGGTGCGCATGTCGAGTGTTTGCCGGTACGATTGCAGCGAGCTGGCGGGGACATTCGGATTGTTCAACCACCCCCGACCATTGGAGAAGTCGATCTCATTCCAGGCGGGCAGCGAAGCCATGCGTGGGACGTCCCGCGGTGCGTGCTCGAACAGTCCAGCCATGTACGAGTACGCAGCCGCAGTCCCTTTCGCGGACGTGTTGAGGCTGAGGCGGCCGTTCCCGATTTGAGTAGGCCATGGGTTGGCGGGATCGTTGCTGGACAGGATGTATGAGGAATCCTGTGCATGGAGTGGCCTCGTCAATACGGCTGCCGCCGCGAGTGTGACGAGAACCAGGGGGGAGATTGCGCCAACTGCCGCCGTGCGTGTCAGTCGCATCGAGCCGAGCTCTCCTCAGTCAGTGTACGGGTCGGTAGCGGGAAACGAACAGGCCGCCGAGCAACTCGGCTCGGCGGCCTGTTCACTGAAGAAAAAATTCTTCTAGAAATCGTAACGCAAAGACGCCATGATGCGGCGTGGCAGCAGCGGACGAGCAAGGAACGTGGTGCTCGTGCTGGCGAGGCGTGGATTCCCTTCCTCCAATCCTCTCGACTGGAACGCGTTCAGCACGTCCAGCCTGAATTCCATTCCATTGTTCATCGGAGCGCTTGCTCCGAAGTTGAAATAATTGTAGGTCGGCAGCGTCTTGCCGGCTCGCAGCGCTGGATCTGCGTTGCCCGGATCGGACCCCGTGACTCGGCTGGCCACGTAATGCCAATCCGCCGTGAGGCCGAGCGGAGCGAGTTTCCAGGTCGCCATGAAGTTGCCGATTGCGTTTGGAACGCCGTCGATAAGGAGGCCGTTGATTGCTCCGGTTGTAAACTTGGCCCTCAGGAAGGTCCACGACGTCAGGAGCAGAAGTGGCGAGACGGGAGATGCGGTCGCCTCGAATTCGGCGCCGTACGATTTTTGTTCAGGGCTCGTGGTGATCGCCCACACAACCTGCCCAGTAACAGGATCGACCACGGCTCCTTGACCCGTGATGTTCTTCAATTGGGTTAAGAATCCGTTGACCGTGAGTCCGAGCGATCCCTCAGCGTATTTGACGCCGCCTTCGACTGAATTGGTTTTTTTGGGCTCAAACAGTGCGACCTGACCGGCGCTTCCCGGCTGCAGGAAATCGTCGAGAGGCGGCATCTTGTAACCTTTGCTTCCCGATGCGTAGAGCGACGTGTTCGGTGTAAGCAGGAAGTTGAATCCAAGCGAGGCAGCCCAATCATTCAGGCTGCGCGAGAAGTGGGTGAACGTCCCGAGGCCGTAGGTCTCGTTGTTGTACTTGGTGGCCGGGTTATTATCCAAGTCGACCGCCCCAACCCGCTCGGCTGTCTGCACGAAATTGTTCCACTCGGAGCGGTAGCCCAAGTCCGTGCGGAATCGCGGCGTGAACTGAATCGAGGTTCCCACCACGCCCGAGACAATCGTTGCCTGGCCGGCGCCATTTTGGTAATAGGACAGAAAGTTCCTGAATCCGTTCTTCGTGACATCTGTCGTGACGCCCCCGACAGTTGACGTGAGGTCGAGGAAGTGGGGGTTGTCGCGAACGTCAGTCAGTATGTTGGTGAAATACCAATGATTGCCTTGCGTGTAAGTGCCGAAATACAACCCGCCCGAGAGCGTGGTTGGAGCGAACAAATTACTAAAGGAACGGCTGAGCGTGAGTTGGTCCTGGAAGTGCGTGAGCGGCTTCTCCACGTGCCACAGACCCCCTTCAGCTACGAGCCCGTTCGCAGTATTGAACGGCGCCTTGATGGTTCCATTCGCGTCTGTGAACACGTTGGTGAAGAAGAGCTGATTGACGGAGCCGGCCGGAAGACCCTGAGCGGCTATCCAAGTAGCCGCCGGCAGGACATTGAAAGGCAGGAGCGCATTCCAGGACTGCGCGTCCCTCATCGTCTGCGCACTGTTCCGAACTCGCCAGCCGTCACCGACGTCGAAAGCGGCGTCGAGCGTGATCCACTGGGCATTGGTAGCGATCCCGTCATCAAGCGGTAGCTCCAGTTCGCGGCCCGGAATGGGAACCCGAACATGGTTCGCTTCATTGGTATTCATGGATCCGTAGTTCCCGAAACCCGGTGCGTAAACCGGATCGAGCGGATTCTGAAACGGAAGGGGCAGGATGAATTGGTTGTGGTCGTTGATCATCTTGACCGAGGCGCGCACGTAGCCGGTTCCAAATTGTCGAGTAACGCTTGCCTTCACCTGGCCGCCGCGAATGCCGGGGAAACCGGGGTTGCGGACGCCGTGGTCGTATCTGTAGAATCCGCCGAGGTTGAATTTCCAATCCTCGTTGAGCGGCCCGTTGACATTGAAATCGTAGCGCGCCAATCCTTGCGTTGCCGCGCTCGTCTTCATTGTGCCGCTGACTACATCTCCTCCAGTCTTGTTGATGAAGTTGGCGATGGCTCCCGGCGTATTTGATCCGAACAGCGCCGAGCTCCCACCGCGTACGACCTCAAGCCGCTCGATGTTCTCGTCGGGGCGGAAGAGATTGTCGGCATTCATGAAATAGGTGTGCATCGTCGGGAAGACGGGAAGGCCGTCCTCCATGAACATCACATACTCGACGCCAAGGATCCCTCGCATCGTGATGTTCTGATTTACTTCACCTCCCGAGCTCTCCACACGTGTAAACCCGGGAACGAGCCGCAGCATTTCCGTCGTGCTGCGCGAGTTCGCTGTCTCTATGATCTTGGGAGAAAGCGTTGTCACCGCGACGCTGGATTCCAGATTAGGCCTTGGCGCCAGGTTGCCCGTGACGACGACCCCGCTCAGCTCCAGCGGATCTCGCGTGACTACGAAATTCTGGGAAGCGCGCGAGCCGGCGGAGAGACTGACGCTCGCGGTTTGCGGACGAAAACCGATGAGGCGGGCTTGAATGACGTACGTTCCGCCGGGAACACCTCCGAGCGCGTAGTCGCCGTTGGCGCGCGTCTGGGTTCCTTTTCCGAGTGACGCTATGTACACCTGCACACCGGAAAGTGGATTCCCCAGGTCATCGGTAACTCTTCCCGACACCGTGCCTGTTTGCTGCGCAATTGCGCTCGAGAACGGAAGCGCCAGACAGAGAAAGCCTGCGAGCGTGAGAAGTCTTGCCAGTCGGGCCGTCAGCAATCCATTAATGGACCATGAACCACGATTCATACGGGATCCCAGGAGAAAGTGGTTGGCGATTAAGCCAGAAATCGCGATACCAGTCTCCACTAGCGCAGTGGCGGCTGGTCTTCGGCATTGGCTGCCGGCGGAGACGTCGTTAAGCGGGATGTCAGCCTATCGTGAAGCGGTGGAATTCATGGGGCCTCACATGATCGCTATCAGGGAACATCTCCTGCGAAGCCAATGTAAGGTTCGGTCGTTGATACGTCAAGGGAATAATTTCCGCCGTCTTCCCCACGCGCGCGGACGTCTCTTAATGTTGACTCGCAACGAGCTCTATGCCGCGCTGCGAGTGCGACTTACTTCGCGATGGAGCCACCCTTGAGACCGCGCTGCTCCAGCAGCGCGTCGACACTCGGATCCCGTCCCCGCCAGTTCCGGTACATCGTCGCCGCGTCCTGCGTACCACCGCGCGAGAGAATCATGTCGCGGAAGCGCAAGCCATTCTCCGCCGTGAGGCCGCCGTGTTCTCCGAACCACGCGTAGGCATCGTCGTCGAGCACCTCGCTCCACGTGTACGCGTAGTAGCCCGCTGAATAACCGCCGTCCCAGATGTGCGAGAAGTAAGTGCTGTGGTAACGGGGCGGAACCTCGGGTACCGCGACATTGTAGCGGCGCAGCGCTGCGGCCTCGAAGGCGTCGGCATCGGCGGGGACATCGCCCGCCGGCAGCGTGTGCCAGGCGAAATCGAGCAGAGAAGCCTCGAGCAGTTCCGTGGTCGCAAAGCCCTGATTGAACGTCCTCGACTGCTTGATCTTGTCCACCAGCGCGGCCGGCATCGATGCACCCGTCTGATAGTGCTTGGCGTAGTTCGCGAACACCGTCTGCTCGAGCGCCCAGTGCTCGTTGAACTGCGACGGAAACTCCACGAAATCGCGCGGGACGTTCGTCCCCGAAAGCAGCGGGTACTGAACGTTCGAGAACATCCCGTGGAGCCCGTGCCCGAACTCGTGGAACATCGTCGTTACGTCGTCGAAGGTGAGGAGCGCCGGTTGTCCCGCTGCGGGCTTGGTGAAGTTCGCGACATTGAACACCACCGGCTTCCATCCCGTGAGACTGGACTGATCGACGAACTGGTCCATCCACGCCCCGCCCTGCTTGTTGTCACGCTTGAAATAATCTGTGTAGAAGAGGGCGAGCGGCTGGCCGCTCGGGTCGAACACCTCGAACACACGCACGTCCGGATGATAGACCGGAATGTCGTGTCTCTCCTTGAACGTCAGTCCATATAGGCGGTTCGCGGCGAAGAACACTCCGTTCTGAAGTACGTTGTTCAACTCGAAGTACGGGGCGATCTGGGACCCGTCGAGGTTGTACTTCGCCTTCCGCACCTGCTCGGCGTAGTACTGCCAGTCCCATGGCTGCAGCTTGAATCCCCCGCCCTGAGTATCGATCAGCTTCTGCATGTCTGCCGCTTCAGCGCGCGCCCGGGCGGTGGCAGCGGGAGCGAGATCGGTGAGCAGCCTGATCGCGTTCTCCGGGTTTTTCGCGCCCTGGGTCTCCAATGCATAGGCTGCCCAGTTCGGATAGCCGAGCAGCTTGGCCTTCTCCGCGCGAAGCTCCGCCATTCGGCGAATTGTTGCTCGGGTGTCGTTGGTGTCGCCGCGCTCGGTGCGCGTCGACGACAGCTCGAACAACCGCTGACGAACCGCCCGATTCTTCAGCTTGGCCTGTGCCGGCTGCTGCGTCGTGTTGCGGAGCGGAAGCACCCACTTGCCGGCAAGCCCTCGATCCTTCGCGGCCTGTGCCGCCGTCTGAATCTCGTCCGAACTGAGTCCTTCCAGATCGGAGGCGTTGTCAACAACCAGCGCTCCGGCTTTGGTGCCCGCCAGAAGCTTGCTGGTGAAATCGGTCGCCAGCCTGGACAGCTCCTGATTGAGCGCCCGCATCCGGACCTTGTCGGCTTCCGAGAGCCGCGCTCCGGCGCGCACGAAGTCGCGGTTGTAGCGCTCGACGAGTGCGTTCTGCTCGGGGCTGAAATCGCTCGACGTGCGCCGGTCGTAAATGCTCTTCACGCGCTGAAAGAGCTGATCGTTCAGATAGATCGCGTCATTGTGCGCAGCAATCTTGGGCGCAATGATCTCCTGCACCTTTTGCAGGGTGTCATTGGTGTTCGCGGCGACCACGCCGAAGAACGCCTTCGACGCCCTGTTCAACAGCGCGCCCGATCTCTCCATTGCGACGATCGTGTTGTCGAACGTCGGAGGCTGCGTCTGCTTGGCGATCGCATCGATCTCGGCGAGCTGCTGACGCATTCCTTCCTCGAGCGCGGGCTGGTAGTGTGCGTTCCGGATGAGATCGAAGCGGGGCGCCTGGTATGGAAGCGCACTCTCGACGAAAAAGGGATTCGATCCGGCGGCAACCACCGGCGTCGGCGCCGACGCGGTCGGAGTCGCGACCGGCGCGCAGCTGATCACCGCGGCGGCGCATAACGTGAGTGCCAGCGAAGGCGCAATGGCGCGTGCCGGCCGGCTCGCCGGGACATGAACAGAGTTGTTGGAGTTTTTCATCGGTTGCTGTGGGAGTGAACTGAATTCGATCCTGGGATGCGGTGTTGCAAAGTTGCTGAGCCTGGGGAGACTATTCCAGAGGCGTGCCGCCAATCCCCGCGGAGTAATTACCCCATGAGGACTCCAAAGTACCGCGTGTTCTGCCTGCTCCTGGCGGTCGCTGTTGGTGCGCGCAAAGGCGGCGCCCAGGACAGCGGGTTGGACTCCGCCGCTCGGAATCCGCGCGCGGTCCAGCCGGAGCGACCTACGGTTGCAACGCACGCCGGAACCGTCGCGCGCGGCTGGATGGAGCTGGAGGCAGGTGGCGAATGGGATCGGGCGGCCGACGGCTCACCCTCATTCGTCGCTCCGACCAATCTCAAAACCGGACTCGGGCCGCGAACCCAGCTGAATCTGATGCTCGATCTCATCAGCGCTGTGAGCGTGCGGGGAAGGGCTCTGTCCTTGGGCGATCTCACCGTCGGCGTCAAGTATCGGATCGTGGAGAATGCCAGGCTGCTGGGAGACTTCGCGATGCTTCCGGCGATAAAATTTCCGACCGGGGACGCCAGCAGTGGAGCCGGATCGGGGACCACCGATTTTTCGCTGCTTCTGATATCGAGCCGCCAGATCGGGCCGGTGGCGGTCGACCTCAACGTCGGCGGGACGCGCAGAACCGGCGATGGCTCGCGCGCTTCGATGACCGCCGGAATCTGGACGGCATCGTTCGGATTTCCCGTGCGCGGCAATTTTGGTTGGGTCGCGGAGCTGTTCGGCTATCCGCAAACGACGGGAGCCGAGGCAGCCCCGGCAATTGCGGCGTTTCTCACCGGGCCAACGTTCGTCGTCCGCGAATGGCTCGCGCTTGACGCAGGCGTAATCACGCCGATCACGGGCCCTCAGCCTCGAGCCGCCTACGCCGGGTTAGTCTGGAATCTCGGCTGCGTCCTTCCGCACGGACATTGCCGCTAGCGGCGGCCCACGCGGTCCACAGTCGGCAGGGAGAAATATTCCCTGATGGCGACGGTGATGACGGTCTCCGAGATCGAGCGGGCCGCTTCGGGGTCAGCGAACCCGTCATAGTGACTCGCGAAAGGGGCCGATGGCATTCCGCACAATCGCTTTATTGTAATCACGACGCATCAGCTTCCCTCCTCTGTCAGGTCCCTAGCTCAGGAGGCGTTTCGGCTCACTGCCCTCAGCGGGAACCGTCGTCTCCCCGCTCCCCAACGTGCTTCGCGGAAGCGAGGCGTCAGGGAGCCCAGTACGGTCATCGCTCCCCGTCGTCGCGATGCTTCTCCTGAACTCCCTGATCCCCTTACCCATCGAGCCGGCAATCTCAGGAATACGTTTCGGCCCAAATACGAGCAACGCCACAGCCAGGACCATCAAGAGGTGCGGCAGACTCAGATTCTCGAACACTTCCCTGTCCTCCCGGCAAACCGACGCGGACTGAGCTCTTTCCGGCGACGATCCGCGCGCCGTTCCGCTCGAGATGGCAGTGTACACCGCCGCATCCCGGCGCGAGCCTTTGCGTGCCGATCTTAGCGGGTTCTTAACACCGGCTCCTGTCGGGCGCTTCTAGCTTTCCGCAATACGATCGGCTTTTCCTGAGTGGCGGCCGATGGTCAAACTCTCGCGCCGTCCCGGAAGATCGTGATCAACCCAATCGGATTCTCTCTAACGTGCCTCGCGTTCGCTTTCCCAGTCGTCGCGCACAGCCAGGCGCGCCAGCAGAGTTGCCCCCTCTCGCACAACCAGGCGACACTCGCCCGGAGCGCGGCTGGGACGGCATTCGTCGGCGGGAACATCGAGCTGTGGCACTACTTCAAGAAGGCGTGGTGGTCCGGGGAGAAGGCGCCACACTTCTTTTTTCGGTCCGACTGGGACGAAGACTTTCGGGATCAGGACAAGTTTGGCCACTTGCTGGGTGGCTATCAATTGACACGCGTGGGCTACGAGTCGCTGAAGGCCTCGTGCGTGTCGGAGAAAAGGGCGCTCGTCGCCGGCATCGCCTACGCCGCGCTCTTCCAGCTCCAGATCGAGATCTTCGACGGGATGTACAAGAAATACGGATTCTCGTACGCCGATATGATCGGCAACACGGCGGGACAAACTCTCGCGGCGATCGAAGAGGCGCACCCCCATCTCAAGTGGCTCAAGCCGACTATCTCGTACTCCCCGAGTCTGGCGATGCGGAATCGCGGAAACTTTACGCAGCCGTCGGAGCTGAGACGCTCGCTCGACTATTCCGGCCAGACGTACTGGTTCTCGGCAGACGTGCACGCCCTTCTCCCGACCAGGCTGCAGTCGTACTGGCCTTCCCTCTTGCGCGCATCAATTGGTCACTCGATCACGGACTACGTGGACCCCGTGACAGGGGCATCACATCGGGCGCGACGAAAGCTGTTTCTCTCGCTCGATATCGATCCCGAAAAACTGCCCGGCGAAAATCCGTTATGGAAGGCGGTAAAGCACCAACTGAGCTATTACCATTTCCCGTCGCCCGCACTCCAGCTGACCCCGGGCTTCCGAGCGCTTGACTGGTATCGCTGAGTGCGGAGAATCCTCGGCGACTATCCACTCTTCATTACCGCACTGCTGCTCTCGGTGTACGGAGTCGCAATGGTGTACTCGGCTGGGGTCACCGACACTCCGACGTTCGTCCGCGGGCTCTATAGATCCCAGGCGGTCTGGCTTCTGATCGGTCTCGCCGGCGCGTACGCGATCAGCCGCTCCAGCGTGCGCTTCGTCGAATGGGTGACATGGCCCGCATACCTCGTCACGCTGTTCGTGCTGGCGCTCACTCTGGTGATCGGCAAAGGGGGCGGGACTGCGGCGAGCTCGAAGAGCTGGATCGCAATCGGTGGCCATCGCCTCGGGCAACCGTCGGAGTTGATGAAGATCACGGTCGTGCTGATGCTCGCTCTCGTGCTCTCGCGGAGCCGCAATTCTCCCAAGTCGATTGGAGATCTCTGGAAGCCGATCCTAGCCGTCGGTATTCCATGGCTCGTCATCATGGCCCAGCCGGATCTCGGCACCGGGATTGTCTTCGTTGGAATCTTCTTCGTCATGCTGTATTGGGCCGGTACGCCCATGCGCCTGCTACTCCTGCTGGCGAGTCCGGTGATCAGTCTCGTCCTCAGCTTCAACACCGCACTCTGGGGCGCCTGGTTTTTCATCCTGCTCGCTCTGGTACTCTGGTACCGCCCGTACCTGATCGAAGGAATCGTCCTCATGGTGCTCAACGTTTCCACGGGAGTGATTGCACCGATCGTCTGGGAAAAGCTCGCGCCGTATCAGCGCAACAGGTTGCTGGTGTTCCTCGATCCTTCCGTCGATCCGAGAAACGCTGGCTATCACGTGATTCAATCCAAGGTCGCTATCGGCTCCGGCGGGCTGATCGGCAAGGGCTTCACGATGGGTCCACAGAAACGGCTGGCGTTCCTGCCCGAGCAACACACCGATTTCATCTTCGCGGTCGTGGGTGAGGAGCTCGGCTTTATCGGAGTCGCCGCCGCCCTCGCCTGCTTTCTGTTCCTCTTCCTCCGCATCACCAAGATTGCCGAACGCGCGAATGACTCATACAGTTCGTTGGTAGCTTGCGGATTGATGGCCTGTTGGCTGATACACATCATCGTAAACGTGGGAATGACGCTCAACCTGATGCCGATCACGGGGATTCCACTTCCGTTTTTCAGCTACGGGGGATCGTTCATGCTCGCGA
>JALYYH010000019.1 GCA_030946665.1 Gemmatimonadota bacterium | reverse complement strand
CGAGCTTGATCATCTGCTGCTCGGCCGTCTCCGACCCCTTTCCGGAGGCGATCTCTTCGATCATCCCCGTGAGCATCTCCCCCATGAAGACCGAGATAATGGCGGGTGGCGCTTCGTTGGCGCCGAGCCGGTGCTCGTTGCCGGAGGAAGCAATGCCCGCGCGGAGAAGTCCAGAATGCTTGTGCACCGCCTTGAGAACCGCGGCGAGGAATACGAGGAAGCGAATGTTCTGATGCGGAGTCTTCCCGGGCTTGAGGAGGTTCAAGCCGTCCAGCTCCGATGAGTCGGCGATGACGGACATCGACCAGTTGCAGTGTTTTCCGGATCCGTTGATTCCCGCGAACGGCTTCTCGTGGAGTACCGCCTGCAAGCCGTGCCTGAGAGCGACGCGACGAAGGGTCGCCATGACAAGCATGTTGTGATCGACGGCGAGATCGGTCTCCTCGAAGTAGGGCGCCATCTCGAACTGACAGGGCGCGACTTCGTTGTGGCGGGTAGTGATGGGCACTCCGAGCTTGTACAGCTCGAACTCCGCTTCGGAAATGCAACCTTGAATCCGCTCAGGGATTCCGCCGAAGTAATGGTCTTCGAGCTGCTGTCCGCGTGGCGGAGGAGCGCCGATGAGCGTACGCCCGCCCATCACCAGATCGGGCCGCATTGAGAAGTGCGCGCGATCGATGAGGAAGTACTCCTGCTCGGGGCCAAGGGTGGTGAACACGCGCTGGACCCCTTTGTCTCCAAGGAGCTCGAGCAACGCGATTGATTTTTGGGAGAGTACATCGGAGCTGCGCAGAAGCGGCGTCATCTCGTCGAGCGCTTCGCCGTTGTAGCCGATGAATACCGATGGAATGCACAGAGTGCGAGCGCCAGTCGACTCGACGATGAAAACAGGGCTCGCGGGATTCCAGGCGGTGTAGCCTCGCGCTTCCCATGTTGCCCGCAATCCGCCGGAAGGAAAGCTCGATGCGTCGGGCTCACTCTGAATCAGCTGGTCCCCGGTAAACGACTCCATCGGCTGGCGATCATCATCGAATGCGAAGAACGCGTCGTGCTTCTCCGCGGTGAGTCCGGTCTGGGGCTGGAACCAGTGGGTGAAATGTGTAACGCCGCGCGAGATCGCCCATTCCTTGATTACCTGGGCGACGACCGGAGCAATGGCCCGATCGAGTTTCTTGCCGTGCCGAATGGAGGCCGCGAGACTCCCGAACACTTCTCGTGGAAGCTTATCCCGAAGCTGCCTGACTCCCAGAATGTTGACGCCGAAATACTGGGAGGTCGGCCCCGGCACTCCGTCTTCATTGAAGCCGGGCGCTACCCGGGGCTCACGGGTAGTGATGTGGTTCAGAAGAGCTTTGCGCGGGGTAATGCCTGCGGCTGTCATGGGAATCTATGCTTGGGTATGTGGGACAGAAAATGCATATGAGGCACATTAGATTGGTTCATTTTGCCATTTTAGGCCGTATTATGCAAGGAACGGGCTCAGTTTCGTGCAGAAATTGCAAAATAATGGCAACAAAGCTAGGTTCTCTCCATGTCGCGACATCGATCTCAGATCCCCGATACCTCAGGCGCTACAGCCAAGGACATCCTGGATCTTGCAACAGCAAACAACGTCCGCTTCCTCAGACTGCAATTCACGGACATCCTCGGCATCAACAAGAACGTCGAGATTCCTGCCTCGCAATTCGAAAAGGCGCTAGCTGGCGACATCATGTTCGATGGCTCTTCGATCGAGGGGTTCGTCCGCATCGAAGAATCCGACATGTTGCTCGCGCCGGATCTCAGCACGTTCCAGGTCTTTCCCTGGAGCGACGAAAACAGCCGCGTCGCGAGGCTCATCTGCGACATCAACACTCCAGATGGTAATCCGTTCGCGGGAGATCCGCGCGGCGTCCTCAAGAAAGTGATCGCTCGAGCGGCCGGCCTCGGCTTCACGATGAACGCAGGCATGGAGGCCGAGTTCTTCATGTTCAAGCCGGGACCGGACGATGAGCCGGCGACGGTCACGCATGATGTGGGGGCGTATTTCGATCTTGCTCCTGCGGATCTCGGGGAGGAAGCGCGGCGGGCGATCGTCGATGTGCTCGAGCGGATGGGATTCGAAGTCGAGGCCGCGCATCACGAAGTCGCGCACGGTCAACATGAGATCGATTTCCGCTATGCCGACGCGCTCAAGACGGCGGACAACATCACGACGTTCCGATTCGTCGTGAAGTACGTGGCGCGGACGTTTGAACTTGCTGCCTCGTTCATGCCGAAGCCGATATTCGGACAGAACGGAAGTGGGATGCACACCCACCAGTCGCTATTTCGCGGAAAGGAAAATGCATTCTGGGACGAGAAATCGGAGTGGCAGCTATCGAGTACGGCACTGCACTACATCGGGGGCCTGCTCCGTCACGCGCGTGGATTCACCGCGATCACGAACCCACTCGTGAACTCGTATAAGAGACTCGTCCCCGGGTATGAAGCGCCGGTGAACGTTGCCTGGTCGATGCGGAATCGGTCGCCCATGATTCGCATTCCGGACCGCCGAGGATTGGGGACGAGAATCGAGTTGCGCATTCCCGATCCCTCGGCGAACCCCTATCTCGCGCTCGCAGTCCAGCTCGCCGCCGGGCTGGATGGTATCGCTACCAAAGCCGATGCGCGCGAGCCGGTAAACGCCAACATCTGGGAGATGTCGCACCGCGAGAAGCGTCGCCTGAGGATCGACGACCTTCCGCACAACCTCGAAGAGGCGTGCAACGAGTTGGAAAAGGACGATCTCATCACCGAGGCCCTTGGTGAGCACATCACGGCTCAATTTCTGGCGGCGAAGAGACTCGAGTGGGAGGAGTACATAAGCCAGGTCTCGAGGTGGGAGCTCGACAACTATCTGGCGAAGTATTAATGAGCTAGGCCTGGTAATCCCGATCGTCGGGCCGTTTAGCGGCTCGACTTGCTTCCCCCGGATTTCCGGCCACCCGAGCTCTTTCTCCCCCCGCGCTTGCGCGGGACCTTGGCACCTTTCTTACGGGCCTCGGACAGGCCGATAGCTATCGCTTGTTTCCGGCTCTTTACCGTTCTCCCGCTTCCTGACTTGAGAGTTCCCTTTTTTCGCCGCCGCATCGCACTTTCTACGCGTTTCGAGGCGGCTTTACCGTATTTGCGGCCGCTCCCTGAAGATTTCCGCACAGCCATGCTGATCCTCCGGTGTCATTGTAGCGTGCCATAACTGAGCCGCGTCGGGCTGGCGCATGTTGTGCCGGAGAACGAGGGCGTCGATCGGGCCGCCGTTCACTTTCGCAAGGCTCCAATGGCACGAACATGAGCAGTCGGACGGGTCTGGAAGCCGAAGCCATCAATCGTCTTACCGACGGCGTGCAGCCGCCGGTGATGCGGGCAATTCTCGTGCAATGCCTGGCCGGAGATGTCGCTCCCTCGGCTGCTGTTTCGAGGATGCTCTCGGAAGGATCACCATCCACAGTGCGTGCGGCGATCGATGATGTAACGCATCGCGCCGCGACCATCTCTCGCGCGAGCGACATGCTGGTTCACGACCGCGTCGACGAGCTGACGCAGGTATTCGTCGAGAACGTGGCGGGATTGGCGGATGTCGGTGACGCGACAAAGTCGCCGCCGGGGCGAGAAGGTTCCCGGAACGTGAGGGATCCTAGCTCACTCGGATCCGAGGATCGCCGCGACTCCCGAACTTCTGAATAGCCTCCAGCGTCGCCATACAGAATCCCGCCCAGGCCAGGCCGATGATGATCCCGGCGAGCACATCTGATGGATAATGCACGCCGAGATAGACGCGACTGAAAGAAATCAGCGCGATAACGACGAAGGCGGCAGTCATGACGAGCCAACGCGCCCAACTTCTTTTCTGCAGTCGGGCGGCAAGGTAGGCAACGGTCACATACACGATTGTTGCGCTCATCGCGTGTCCTGACGGAAAGGAGGAGCTGGTGGCGTGGACGAGCGGAATGAAGAGCGATGGCCGCGGGCGGTTGAACCCGAGCTTGAGGACTGCGTTCAGAACTATCCCACCGAACGTCGACGCGAAAAGAAGTATCGCCGGGTACTTGTGGCCTGTGGGCACCAGGAAGAGCGCGGCCACCGTAATGACCATCGTCTCGACGATACTGGTGCCCAGCGTGGTGATCTCCATCATCACCGCGTCCAGACCGGTGGTGCGATGGGCAGCGAGCCAGTGAATGACCGATTCGTCGAAGGCCTGGGTGGCCCCAGCCTGCACACCGTTGGCGAGAGCCGCGAACATCGCCGTGCCGACGACGGCGACGATCAGACTGCCCACGAGAAAGACACCCAGCGTCCCGGTGAGAGAATCCACCGTGGCCAACGCGCGAAGCGCTCCGTAGATGGGATTCGAGTAGCTCGCGAGCAGGCCGCGCGGGTCTGCCCTGCGCTCAATCGTCGGCGGGAGCCTGTTTTTTCTGCTCGTCATTCTCGGACGCCAAAAATTCCCTGGTGTCGCGCCGATCTGTGCGCCTTCGATCCTTACCCCTTCGGTCCTTTTTGGAACGTGCGCGCAGCCAGCGCCAGGTGAGATAGAACGCGACACCGAGGATGATCCAGTAAAAGGGCAGCACAAGCTCGTGCAACGCTGGTGCCTGTATCTCGAGCCACTTGATGAGCGCCATCAGGAGCAGAGAAAAACCCCAAACAACCAACAGTTGTCGTGGTCGGCGACCGTAGATCATGGCATTTGTCCCGAGTCAGGCGTGCGCCTGCCTATGTCAGTCTGCATTCATCTACTGGACGATTCCTTGCACCAATTGGTCGCAAATGGCGGTGAGTCTTTCGGCAGCCAAGCGGCCTTTCAACATCCACGTGATGCTTCGCCGCATAAGACAGGAAGTTAAACAGTTCGCCGACGCTGCCATGTTCGACCTCGCGGAGCACGGCTATGCCACCCCGTTCCATCAGCTCGTTGCCTGCATCATATCAGTACGCACGAGAGACGAAGTTTCGCTGCCAACAGCCGTCCGGCTTTTCAAGGTAGCACCTACCGCCGGAGCGATCAGCCGGCTGAGTGCATCCAGGATCGCCGAATTGATCCGGCCGTCGGCGTTCTATCAAACGAAAGGGCAGAACATCCGCGATCTTGCCAGGCGCGTCACCGAAGAATACGACGGGAAACTTCCCTGCGACTTCGAGGTCATGACATCGTTTCGCGGTGTCGGACCGAAATGCGCCAATCTTGCTCTCGGGATCGCCTGCGGCGCGACTGCGATCAGCGTAGATGTCCACGTCCATCGCGTGACGAACAGGTGGGGTTACATCGGCACATCGAGGCCGGAGGAAACGCGTCGCGCTCTCGAGAAGAAGCTGCCGACCAAGTACTGGGTCGAGATCAACCGGCTGCTGGTCCCGTTCGGCAAGCACGTCTGCACGTGGCGATTGCCCAGGTGTTCCACCTGTCCCGTTCTGGAATACTGCCGGCAGGTGGGAGTGACCGAGCACCGATGAGACGTTGCGCGGTTGTCCTGATCGATCCTACTCTGGCTCCGAGTTGCGACCCGCGATCTGCGACAGCGCTTCGCCGGTCAGCCTGAAGCTGGTCCAGTCGTCCATTGGCTTCGCGCCGATCTGCTCGTAGAAATTGATCGCGAGCTCGTTCCAGTTGAGCACCGACCAGTCGAGGCGGCCGCAATCCCGGTCCAGGGCGATTCGCGCGAGCGCGCGCAACAATGCGAAACCGACTCCGTGCTTTCTGGCGGCGGGTCTGACGAAGAGATCCTCCAGGTAAATACCGCGCTTCCCCAACCAGGTTGAATAGTTGTGAAAGAAAAGCGCGAAGCCCGCGGGCTTGTCGTCGAGGTAAGCGATGAGAACCTCAGCGGCCGGTCGCGCGCCGAACAACGTCTCGGCGAGATCCTGCTCGGTAACCGTCGCCTCCCCGGGAAGAGCCCGCTCGTATTTGGCGAGCTCGAGAATGAAGTCGCGAATTAACGGGATGTCATTCTTCGTCGCGGGGACAATGCGTGTTTCAACGGAGGTGTGCTTCATTCGCGCATTATCCGACTGGCAGAATCGGCTGTCAATGCCATCTTTCGCTGGTGAAACTCATCATATCGATGGTCTTTGCGCTTCTGACGTTTGTCGCCAGTGCGTGCAACTCTCCTTCTCCGCGCGTCGAAGCACCTATTGCCACCGGAGATCCTTCCGGACCTCGCCGACTTCCGACCGGCCGCACTCTCGACCCCGCGGGGACATCCTACGACCTCGGGTCATTCCCGCTCGCGATGGCGCTTTCGCCCGAAAAAGATCGAGTGGTGGCGCTGCTGAACGGATGGAGGGAGCAGGGGATTCAGGTGGTCGATCGTTCCTCGGGAAGAATCCTTCAGACGATTCCACTGCCAGCGGTCTTCATTGGTCTTGCATTCAGTCCCGACGGCCGATCGATATATGTCTCGGGTGGTGACCAGGACGTCATCTATCGATTCGCCTGGCGCGCAGGCGCGGCCACGCTCGCGGATGGCATCGTGCTGGCGAAAAAGCAAAAAGGAAAGGATGGGACGAGGTATCCGGCGGGAATCGCGATCTCGCCCGATGGTCGAACGCTTTACGCTGCCGAGAATCTCGGCGACTCGCTCGCGGTAATAGATCTCGCGACACGTCGGGTAGTGCAGAGACTTGCGACCGAGCGATACCCCTACGGAGTGGCGGTGGCTCCGGACGGAACGGTGTACGCGTCCGCGTGGGGAGGATGGACGGTTTCCGTCTTCGTACCGCGGGTGAATGGAATGTTAGCTGAAGAAGGGAGAGTACGTGTCGGGCGCCATCCGTCTGCACTCGCGCTCAACCGAAGCGGCACCCGGTTGTTCGTCGTCTCGGGAAGCACGGATAAGATCACGGTCGTCGATACGAAAGCGCGTCGCGTCGTGGCCGCTCTGAACGATCAGACACCGGGCGGCACAGGCGAGGGAAGCACGCCAAATGCCCTGGCACTCTCGGCGGACGGGACGCGTCTGTTCGTCGCTGAAGCCGACAACAATGCGATCGCGATCTTCGATCTCTCGGCGGGTACGGCTGGATCTTCGTCGGCGACTGGCACAGATGTGTTGACGGGACGAATTCCCGTCGGTTGGTATCCGTCGGCGCTTGCTGTGGATGGAGGTGAGCTTCTAGTAGTTAATGGGAAGGGCGGAGGGACAGCTGCGAACGTCGGACATTGGCAGCCGGGCCAGTGGCATCCGGCTCACTCACCGCAGCACACGCTTGGTCAGATCAACGGCACACTCACGATCATTCCAGCCGCTAACGTGAGAACTCTCGACCTCGACGTGCTCTCACGACGGGTTGCATCGGCCAACGGATGGAATGCTGCACGCCGGACGGAGAAATATCCGCCGTTCGAGCACGTCATCTACATCATCAAGGAGAATCGCACTTACGATCAGGTGCTTGGCGATCTCCGCCGCGCTGATGGCGACACATCACTGGTGTTTTTCCCGCGTCCAATATCGCCCAATCATCATGCGCTCGCCGAGCGCTTTGGAGTCTTCGACCGATTCTTCGTGAACGCAGAGGTGAGTCCGGACGGTCACAACTGGTCGATGGCGGCGTATGTGACGGACTACTCGGAGAAAACGATTCCGTCCAATTACTCGGACCGCGGCAGGAGCTACGATTACGAGGGATTCAATCGCGGCGTGCTTCCGCAAGAAGATGTCGCTGAACCCTCGAGCGGATATCTCTGGAATCTCGCAGACCGCGCGGGAATCACGTACAGGAATTACGGCGAGTTCGTCGATGAGCCCGACGATCCTCTTGGAACAAAAGCTCCAGCGTACACGCCTACGAAACCGACACTTGTGGCGCATACCAACGGCGCCTATCCGGGATTCAGCCTACAGGTTCCAGATCAGGTGCGGGTGGACGTGTGGGTGAAGGAGTTCCAGGAATTCGTTCAGGCGGGCGAGATGCCAGCGCTGGAAATCGTTCGCCTCCCGAATGATCACACGTCGGGAGCGGACGCAGGCAAGCCGACGCCGCGTGCGTACATGGCAGACAACGATCTCGGTTTGGGAAGAATCATCGAGGCATTGACGAGGAGTCCGTTCTGGAAGAACACGGTCGTCTTCGTGCTCGAGGACGATGCGCAGAACGGTCCTGATCACGTCGATTCGCATCGCTCGCCACTCCTCGTGATCTCCCCATATACAAGGGGAAGAGTGATCCATCGCTTTGCGAATACGACCGATGTGCTGGCGACGATCGAAGAAATTCTCGGCCTCGGGAGAATGTCGCAATTCGATCATTACGGACGGCCATTGCGCGACATCTGGGAGGCAACTGCTGATCTCACTCCCTACAATGCGCTGTCGCCAAGTGTATCGTTGAAGGAACTGAATCCGAAGAGCGGAGCAATGGCGGAGGCATCGAAGCAGTTGACGCTGAGGAAAGAGGACACATCCGACGATGATCTGTTCAATCGGATCCTGTGGACTACGATCAAGGGCGACAAGCCATATCCGGGGCCGAGGAGAATGTCGGCTCTGGATGCGAAGGTGGCGCGATGAGCCGGACTAATCAGCGTGTGGTAGTGCCTGCATCCGGTGGGATCCTCGGTGCTGATCCAGCGAGCCGAACGCGTCGCGTCCGTATGCTGGCGAAACTGCTGGACAGCTCGATTCCCGTTCCGGGCACCCGCTGGAAGATCGGCTTCGATCCGATCATTGGGCTGATTCCTGGAATCGGTGATCTGATCGGCGCTGTGATGTCGGGCTACATCATTTTGGAAGCGGTGCGCGCGGAGGTGCCCACGTTCACATTGGCGAGGATGCTGGTGAACGTCGGAATCGACACTCTGGTCGGCGCCGTTCCGGCGGTGGGGGATGTGTTCGATGCGGCGTGGAAGTCGAACATGATGAACGTGGCGTTGCTGGAGCGTCA
Source organism: Gemmatimonadota bacterium (assembly GCA_030946665.1). Next base: position 13,078 of record JALYYH010000019.1, on the reverse strand, counting down.
TCTCGCAACGACCGCCGATGCGCCGCAGAAGACGCACAACGTGCTTGGAGTCATGGCGCTCGCGCTGATCGTGCTGGTGTTGATCGTAGGTGCGGGGTTGGCGCTCGGAATCTTCGCGGCACGATTGCTCTGGGGCCTCAAGGCCCGGTAACTTTGTCGCACGGCGCCGTGGCCAAGTGGTAAGGCGGCAGACTGCAAATCTGCTATTCGTCAGTTCGATTCTGACCGGCGCCTCTTGCGTATTGCTATTGCAACCTTTGTGATCGGATTTGCGAGTTCCCACAAAGCGGTGGAAGTTTTAGGCACACGCGTGGTTGGGCCTGCAACAAAATCGGGGACCAGCTGAATGCCGATCCCCGATTTGTTGTAACTATCCTTGCTGCAATCGCCCTATCGAGCGGGGCTCAACGCTTCGCGGGTAGCGCCCGTCTTGGTCGTGGGCGCAATCCGTAGAAGGCTCTGTGTATCGACAGTGCTTGCCGCGCCCTAGTGGTGGCCTTCAGGCCTGATCGTACGCCTGTTGCAGCTTCCTGGTGTCGATCTTGTCCATCTTAAGCATTGCCTGCATGACTCGATTGGCTTTCTTCGGATCCTTGTCGCCCAGCAGCTTGCCCAGCACCGACGGAATGATCTGCCAGGACAGACCGAATTTGTCCTGAAGCCAGCCGCACCTGTCCGTTCTTCCGCCGGCGGAAAGCGTGTCCCAGAGGTCGTCTACTTCCTTCTGGGTCTCGCAGTTCACGAAGAGTGATATCGCCGGCGTGAATGAGTATGTTGGGCCTCCGTTCAGCACGAAGAATTCCTGACCCTCGATCTGGATTGTGCCGGTCATCACCGTCCCCTTCGGTCCAGGCCCCGCTTCTCCATATCGACGGACGCTCACAATCCTTGAATTCTTGAAGACGGAGGTGTAGAAATTCATCGCCTCTTCGGCGTTGGCGTTGAACCACAGGAACGGCGTGATCTTTTGCATTTGCTTTCCCTTCGTTTTGTTGGAGTTTTTTATCGTTGGGGGTGGCTAGCTCGATACATGAGTCCGCCCCAAACGTCGGGGTTGCGCGGTTGGGTTATTGGAAACGTCATTCAGCGCTCCGAGCGATCCTGGAAGACAGCACCTCAGCGAGCTTGTCGTAGCTCTTGGCCACTCCGCCTTCCATCGGGGACTTGAGGACGGCATCGCGAACTGCCTTTGATTCGTAGCGCACGGTAGTGATGACCGTGGTCTTGCCGCGCTGTTCATTAAAGACGGTGGTGTCCACCGCGTCGCCAGCGTACCAGGATTCGTCGAACTTCTCGGTGCACACGATGCGCTCTGGTGAGACGATCTCGCGATAAACGCCGCCCATGCCCATTTCATTTCCATCCGGCCCACGCCACACGTAGCGATACTTGCCTCCCACCCTGAGGTCGATCTCGCAGACCTTGAAAGACCAACCACCGAATGCTCCCAACCACTGCTTGACCAGCTCGGGCTTGGTCCACGCGTCGTAAACCAGACTGCGCGGAGCATCGAAGGTGCGTGTCATGGCGATCTCACGCTCGGAGGGCGTGGTTATCTGCAACTTTCCAGAGTCGTTTTTCGCCGGCTTCTTCATGGTGTCCGTCATCGGTATCTCCTTTTACTTTCTGGTGGACCTACGTTTTTTCGGCTTGGTCTTCAACGTTTCAAGCAAGGCATCGAGCCGTTGGTAGTTGCCCTCCCAGTACTCGCGGTAGCGTTCGAGCCATTCCGTTGCTTCCGCGAGTGGCTTCGCCTCGAGCTGCCGAGGCCGCCGCTGGGCGTCCCGGCCGCGCGAAATCAGGCCGGCCTGCTCCAAAACCTTGAGATGCTTGGAGATGGCAGGCTGGCTCACCCTGAACGGCTTGGCCAACTCGGTCACGGAGGCCTGGCCGGAGGCGAGCCGGGCGAGGATAGCCCGTCGCGTCGGATCGGCGAGAGCCGCAAACGTGGCGTTCAGGGTTTTGTCAGGAACCATCCCAGCGAGCATCCATAACCCCCAAGTTCTATAACCAATAGGTAATAGACACTGCCGAGCCTGTCAAGCCCTGTCTTCGGCGGATCAAAAACAACACCCCGCAGAGCGGGTAGACGCTGAACAGAAGGCTGAATACCTGGGGAGGCGGGTTTTTCGGGTCCAATCCCTGCTATAGGCCTGCCTGTTTACCGAATGGTCGAGTAAACGTTGAAGCCGCGCCCATACGACAGGTTCCGAACCATGACGACTGCCCGAGAGGACGAGAGAACCACGATCTACAGAGCGAACGATGACGAGTCCGACGCCTTAAGCAAGGTTCCTCAGGCCACCCTTGCATTCTGGGTCGTCAAGATTCTCGCGACAACGCTCGGCGAAACAGGCGGAGACGCGCTGTCGATGACGCTGAATCTCGGCTACGGTGTCAGCACCCTGATCTTTCTAGCGTTTTTCGTCGCGACGCTCGTCGCTCAGGTCGGCTCCAAGCACTATCACCCGGTGTTCTACTGGGCAGTCGTGGCGGCTACCACGACCGTCGGGACCACGACCTCCGACTACATCGATCGCACACTCGGGCTCGGGTACGTGAAATCCTCGATATTGCTCCTTGCCCTGGTGATCGCTGTGCTGGCTGCCTGGCGCTACTCGACGGGGAGGATCGAGGTCGATCACATCACCAATCGCAAAAACGAGATCTACTATTGGCTGACGATCCTGGTTTCGAACACGCTTGGCACCGCGCTGGGTGATTTTGTCGCCACGACGACAGGCCTGGGGTTCCAGGGCGGCGCGCTGGTCTTCACGGGCCTCATCGCTGTAGTTGCCGTGCTCCACTTCTTCACCAACATCCCGAAGAGCTTGCTGTTCTGGGCCGCTTACGTGCTCACCCGACCACTCGGCGCGACTCTTGGTGACACCCTCACCAAACCGATCGCGCAAGGTGGATTGAATCTCGGTCGGTTCATGTCTTCGCTCGTACTCGCAGCGGTGATGGTACTTCTCGTCTCCATGACGTCACTGCGTAAGCGGGGTACACCGGTTGAGGCTTCGTGAGGGAACCCATATAAACCATTTCCGCCGTTGCAGTATCAAAGGTTAGTGCCGGCAGGAGTGGCTTTGGTGGGAGGCGGAAGTGAGTCGGACCCCAAACAGCAGCACCAGATCAGCGAATTCGACTCGATTCTATCTTATATCCGCTCAGGCCTGTCTGGTCGCGAGCTTCTCGGGACTGTTGACCGGCTGCCTCGAAACTTCGGGCGCTCTCAACGCTCTGCAGAGCGAAGTTGCACTGGCGATCTCGCCCTCAGCACCCAGTGATGCTGCATTCGTGGGTCGGCACGCTCATTTGTCACGAGCGCCGTTCCGTCCTGCCGCGGAGTCGCTCAGCTCCAACGCCTACTCAGATGCCTACTGGAACGCGATCGCCGAGCTCAATATCCCCGCATCGCGTGGGGTAGCGCGGAGCGGGCCGGAGATCCGCTTCGCTGACGCGATTGCCTCGCTGGCAGCAGGCGATACCGAGAAGGCCGAGAGCGCATTCAGAGAAATGGGCTCGCAGACGACGGACTTGAGCGTGGCTGCCGCCTCTCAAATCATGCTCTCGAAGACCCTCATGTACGAACAGAAGTGGGCCGAGCTTCGCGATCTTTCCACGGGCTCGGCTTTCGGGCTCGCGGATCGACGAAACAGCTCCGGAATCGAGCAATGGGGCCACGCATTCGGCGACCTGGGTCCGCAGGTAACCACTTTTCCCGAGCAGCGAGTGACGCTTCCACTCGGAGTAACATTGGTTGGTACTCCGACGATTCCAGTGCTGGTAAACGGGAAGGAATTCCGATTCTGGCTGGATACTGGGTCCAGCACCACCGTATTGAGCTCTGAGGTTGCAGAAGATGCAGGCGTTTCGCCATTGGGTGATGACACGCTGACGATAGCCACCTTCGACGGAAGCGCCGCCGCCAGACCAGCCGCGGTGAAACGAATGGAGATCGGCTCAATCGTTCTCGCCAACAATCCCGCGATCGTGATCGACGCTCAACTCATGCGCGTCAAGTCAACCGCTGATGGTGTTCCGCTGTCGGGGTTGCGCGTTGATGGCATCATAGGCTGGGATACCATTCGACAGTTCGACATCTTCCTCGATTATCAAAGCGGGAGCGTTACCATTCAACGCCCTCAGAATCTCGGAACAAGGGGAACGCCCGCTCAGAATCTCACGTGGATGGGCAAACCTTTCATCGAGATTCGTACAACAATGGGGACAACGCTCCATTTCGCGCTCGACACCGGATCGCAGGGGAGTTTTGTGAACAGCGCTATCCTCAAGAGCCTCAACCTTGCCGCCAGGAATTCCGACACCCGCGCGTATGGACTCGCTCGCACCGGGGGACACGCAACTCAGGTTGTCCCAATTGTCAAATTTGGTATAGGCGGGCAATCACTGACGTTGAAGCGACTGATCGTCTTCAGTTCCCCATCGACAGCACTTGTGAACTGCGACGGGATCCTGGGCAGCGACATCGCCGCATTTGGTAAAATCAGGATCGATGCCACCAACGGAGTCTTTTCAATCGGCTAGCCGGGCAATCTGAGCCTCATGCGGCTACACCTCTTGTAGACCGCTCTCCCGACTCCGAAGTTTTGAGCACGATCGGTCACACGACCACATCCTCCGACCACTTTTTGCTCACCCTCGTCGGCATCGTCATCGTAGTGATCGGATTCGTCCTCCGGATGAATCCGCTTCTCGTCGTCACCGTGGCCGGCCTCGCAACGGGCATTGCCAGCGGGCTCGGCCCACTGGCGGTGGTTGGAGCGTTCGGAAAAGCGTTCGTCACGAGCCGCTACGTGGCGATCGTGTGGCTCGTGCTGCCAGTGATCGGACTTCTCGAGCATGCCGGGCTCAAGGAACGGGCACGTTCTGTCGTTGCCGGACTTCGCGCCGCGACTACATCGCGCGTTCTGCTGGCTTATTTCGCGATCAGGCAAATCACCGCCGCACTCGGACTCACGTCACTCGGCGGACATGCGCAGATGGTGCGGCCACTGATCGTGCCGATGGCGGAAGGTGCCGCGGAAAATCAGTACGGCGAGCTGCCCGAGCTGGTGCGATACAAGATCCGTGCGCACTCGGCGGCGGTCGACAACATCGCGCTGTTTTTCGGAGAGGACATCTTCATAGCGATCGGGTCGATTCTCCTGATAAAGGGATTCCTCGACCAGAACGGAATTCATGTCGAGCCCACCCAGCTCGCGATCTGGGCGATACCCACCGCCATCTGCGCATTTGTGATTCACGGCACCAGGCTGCTCCTGCTCGATCGATCCCTCCGCGCCGATCTCGCTCGCAAGGAACGTCAGACGTGATCACGCTCGAACACATCTATTGGCTCACCGGCCTCATGATGGCCGGTGTCGCGTTCGTGAACCTGCGAGACCCGACCAATCCGCGACGCTTCAACAACACTGCATTTTGGGGGATCTACTCGGTCACGTTTCTCGTCGGCTCGCACCTGCCAGATCTGACCAACGGATTCCTTGTGATCGGTATGGTGCTCGTCGCCAGCATTCGCGGATTGGGGCAAGGGAGAAAGGAGACCTCGAGCCGAGAGGAGCGAGAGGCGAGCGCGCGACGTTGGGGGAACAAGCTCTTCATTCCCGCACTTACGATACCTCTTGTAACAGTCGTCGGTACTCTTGCCTTCAAGAGAGTCAGCGTCGGCGGGTCGGCATTGGTCGACCTCAAGCAAGTCACCGTCATCTCACTGGCGATCGCGACCCTCATCGCGCTCGGAGTGGGAGTGGCAATGCTGAGGCCTCCACTGTCGGCGCCGATCGGAGAAGCGAGGAGATTGCTGGACGCAGTGGGATGGGCGGCAGTGCTACCACAGATGCTCGCGGCGCTGGGAGCGCTGTTCGCGATTGCCGGCGTCGGAAACGTCGTGAGCGGCCTGGCGCAGCGCTGGATTCCGCTCGACAATCCGTTCGTCGTGGTTCTGACCTACGCGATCGGCATGGCTGTATTCACCATGATAATGGGCAACGCGTTCGCCGCGTTTCCCGTGATGACGGCTGGAATTGGGCTGCCACTCATCGTTCAGCGATTCGGCGGCGACCCGACCATCATGGCGGCAATCGGGATGCTCTCCGGATTCTGCGGGACACTGATGACTCCAATGGCCGCGAACTTCAACATTGTTCCGACAGCGCTGCTCGAGCTCCCGGATGAAAACGCCGTGATCAAAGTGCAGATCCCCACTGCACTCCTGCTGCTGGCGGCGAATATTCTACTGATGAATTTTCTGGTCTTCCGTCGTTGAGTTCTCCGCCGCGTTCCGTGACGCCGGAGCTAGCGTCAAAATTCGCGCGCGTCGCCCTTTCGCACATCACGCGTGAATTCCCCAATCTGATCCATCACGTTCTGAGCGGGCCGAAGGATGTGCGTGGGCCACGCGAGCTCCATCCGGTTTTCTTCGGCAGTCTCGACTGGCATTCGTGCGTTCACGGGTACTGGCTGCTCGCGACGGTCCTCCGCCTCTTTCCGGATAATCCGGAGTCAGGGGAGATCCGTGAGCTGTTCGATGCGCAGCTCACACCCGATAAGGTGAGTGGCGAGCTGGAATATCTCGATAACCCACTGAGAAACATCTTCGAGCGACCGTACGGCTGGGCCTGGCTGTTGATGTTCGCCGCGGAGCTGGATCGCCACAGCGCGGATTATGTCAAACGCTGGAGAGAAACGCTGACTCCGCTGACCACAGCATTCGTCCGCCGCTTCCTCGACTTCCTGCCCAAGGCGACGTATCCGGTACGAGCGGGCACACACTTCAACAGCGCCTTCGCTGTTGCGCTGACATTCGAGTACTCGGAGGTTGCGAGCGATGAAGCATTGCGGGTGTTGCTGGTGAGCAAGGCAGCGGACTGGTTCCGGAACGACGTCGATTGTCAGGCATGGGAACCGGGCGGGGATGACTTTCTGTCGTCAGCGTTGATGGAAGCCGAGTGCATGCGACGAGTGCTGCCCGCGACGGAGTTCCAGGATTGGGTGGAGCGGTTTCTCCCGAGGCTCGCCGAACGGCAGCCAACGACTCTATTCGAGCCAGCGATCGTGAGTGACCGAACCGACGGGAAAATCGCGCACCTCGACGGATTGAACCTGAGTCGCAGTTGGTGTTGGCGCTCTCTCGCAACTGTGTGGCCGGATACAGATCCACGCCACGCAATCGCGATGGATGCGGCTGACGCGCATCTCGCGGCGGGGTTGCCGCATGTTGCGGGCGATTACATGGGCGAACACTGGCTGGCGACGTTTGCGCTGCTCGCGCTGCTTTGACGCGCGCGGCGAATGACTGAGCCCGTTGCGTCGCTCCGAGCACCAGCTCGCGGCGACGCTACCCGTACCGCGGCGCTTATCGCGCTGTGCGTGGCGATACTCGCAATTGCGATCGGATACGCGGCAGCGTTCAGTCGTGGCGGCACGCCGACGTGGGCTCCCTGGCTGCTCGCGTTGGGTATTCCGATCTCGCTCGGGTCAATCATGATCCTTGGCGCAGCGCGGGGGCGGAAGGGAATCGGTCCGCTCAAACTTCCATTCCTGTTCGCCGTGGCCGTTCTCGCGATTGGTTTCTGCGCCGCGCTTGCGCTGCCAGCGACCGAGGGTCCGCTCAGCACGTTGTGGCTCGGCCTGCCCACGCGAGCAGCGGTCGTGATCTATGGTATTGGGCTGCTCCCTATAGTGGTGCTCCCCGTTGCCTACGCGCTGACATTCGACACACAGACGTTGAGCGCAGAGGATCTCGACCGCGTCCGGGCTCTTGCTCGGGAGAACCGAGCCCGCAGCGCACCATTCGCGCGTGTTCCGCTGGAACGGGATTCGACCGAATGACCGGATTCTCGATACCGGGCACGCTCCTCCAGGGCGCGCTTCCCAGCGCGGCGCAGCCGGCGGTTATCGCCGTGGGTGTACTCTACTTCGCGGTGATCGTGGCGATCAGTGTGTGGGCGGCGCGAAGAACACGCACGGCCAGCGACTTCTTCGTGGCGGGCAAAGGAATTGGGCTCATTGCTCTCACGGTTGCATCCGTATCGGTATCTGTGTCGGGATTCGCTTTCATCGGCGGGCCGGGATTCATCTACGCCGTTGGGCTGGGCGCGATGTACATCGTCCTTCCCGCGGCGGTAACCAACGTCATGGGAGCTTGGGTGCTTGCCAAGCGCATGCGACTGCTCGGTGAAGCGCGCAATCTCATCACCATTCCAGACGCTATTGGCGCACGTTACCGATCACCAGCCGCGCAGGGACTCGCCGCAGTGGCGATGCTCGTCGGTATCGTCGGCTACATGGCGACGAACGCGCTGGCCATGGGGGTGGTCATCAACTCGATTTTCGGTGTCGGACTGGGGTGGGGCATCTGGATCGGAATGGGAGTGACGCTCGCGTATTCCGCGTCCGGAGGAATTCTGGCCGGCATCTACAATGATGTCTTTCAGGGAACGCTGATGGCGGTAGCGTCGGTGCTCGTGTTCCTGTTCGTGCTGGGTTACGGCGGCGGACTTGGGGAAATATCCCGCACCATACTCGCGCACGACCCGACTTTTCTGGGACCGTGGGGCAGGCTCACGCCACTCGCTGCGCTGTCCTTTTTCTTCGTATTCTCGATGGGATCGCTGGGCCAGCCGCAAGCCGTTCACAAGTACTACATGCTTCGTGATCCGCTCCAGCTCAAATGGTATCCGCTGCTCAAGACGCTCGGATTGGTGCTGGTGCTGCTACTGTATTTCGGCGTTGGCGTCGGCGTGAAGGCGTTCGTGCTGAGTGGCCGGCTGCCGCCGCTGACCAGGCCGGACCAGGCAACGCCCAGCTTGCTGCTCAACGTTACGCCGATAATTCTCGCCGCGCTCGTGTTCTCGGGGATAGCAGCGGCGACCATGAGTGCCGCCAATTCCTTCATCAACATCGGTGCAGCGATCGTTACGCACGACCTGCCGGTCGCGCTCGGCCGACGAGTGAAGAACGAGCTGGGCTGGGGAAGGGCGGTCACCGTTCTAATCGCCATCGCCGCGGCCATTGCTGCTCAACGTTCGGGAACGATGGTGGCCTTCCTCGGAATCTTCGGCTGGGGATTGTTTGCCTCGACGCTCGTGCCGGCGCTCGCGGTTGGATTGAATTGGCAGGGCGCTACCAGAGCGGGAGCGATTGCCTCGATAGCGACTGGGCTCGTGGTCACTCTTGCTCTGGAGATTGCCGCTTATAGCAAGCTCTTCACCTTCCCCGCAGGCGTAACTGCGTCGGCGGTAGCGATGGTCGCCTCCTTCCTGGTCTTCTTTCTCGTGTCCTGGCTCACACGGCGCACGGCAACATCGACGCTCGATCCCGATGTGCAGCTGGTGATGGAGCTTTGACAGCGCGCCGGCTACTCAGTCGCTGATCGTTTCTCCGTCTGGGGTTCCATCAGGCGCACGCTCTTGACGTTCACGAACTCGCGGATGCCGAATTCGCCCAGCTCTCGGCCAAATCCGGAATGCTTGACGCCACCGAATGGAATTCGCGGATCTGACGCGACCATGCCGTTGATGAATAGCATCCCTGACTCGATTTCGGCCACGAAGGTGTCGCGCTCAGCAGCGTCATGCGTCCAGGCAGAGGCGCCGAGGCCGAAGGCGGTTCCATTGGCGATGCGAATCGAGTCGGCCAGATCCTTTGCCTTGAACACTGAAGCGACCGGGCCGAACAATTCCTCATTGGCTGCAGGGGCCTGGGGTGGAATGTCGGTCAATACGGTTGGGGCATAGAAGAACCCGTCGCCGTCCAGCTTTTTGCCGCCAGTGAGGAGTCGCGCACCGGCAGCAACCGACGCCTTCACCTGCTTGTCGAGGTCATCACGAATGGCCGATGTGGCCAGTGGGCCGAGCTGGGTCTTGTCATCCATTGGATCGCCCATCCGGATGGCGGATACTCCAGCCACGAATCGCTTCAGGAACTCGTCGTAGATCCTCTCGTGAATGATGAATCTCTTCGCGGCGATGCAAGACTGACCATTGTTGATCATGCGGGCGGTGACGGCGGTGGATACCGCCTGTTCCATGTCAGCGCTCGGCATCACGACAAAGGGATCGCTGCCGCCCAGCTCCATGACGGACTTCTTGAGATTCTTTCCTGCTGCGCCAGCCACTGACCGGCCAGCCCCCTCACTGCCTGTAAGGGTGACTGCGGCAATCCGGTTATCCGCGATGATTCCTTCGATGAGGTCCGACCCGATGAGCAAAGTCTGAAAGATCCCCTCGGCGAATCCTGCTCGCCGAAGCACGTCTTCGATCGCCAATGCGCATTGGGGAACGTTGGAAGAGTGCTTTAAAACTCCGACATTTCCTGCCATCAATGCCGGTGCGGCAAATCGGAACACCTGCCAGAACGGGAAATTCCACGGCATGATCGCCAAAACCGCTCCGATCGGCTGGAATGCAACCCAGCTCCTTCCACCCTCCATCTCTACGGGCTGATCGGCGAGAAAACGCTCGGCATTTACGGCGTAGTACCGACACCCTGTCGCGCACTTCTGGGCTTCGGCGATTCCCGCCCCGATGGGTTTGCCCATTTCCAGCGTCATGAGTCTACCGAGCTCACGACACTCGGCGTCCAGAATTTCCGCGGCCTTCTGCATGTATTGCGCGCGCGCGGAGAATTTGGTGCGCCGATATTCTCGATACACGGTGCTCGCGCGATCGAGACACTCGCTCACACGCGCGGCGGAAAACGGCTCGAAGGTGCGAACCGTCTTACCGGTTGTCGGATTGATGGTTGCGATTGCCATGGCGCTACATCGCAACGCGGAGGTCGTGTTTGGCGATACGGAGCACCGGCCGCTCGGGGTCAGTCAAGTCCATGTCCTGCCAGGGCACTTCGTAGACTGAATAAATATGTCGGGCGCGCAGAAGCTTCCTGATGGGTCGGACCAGAGTACGGGCTGACAGTCGTTCGACCAGTGCGGACGCGCCGATGAGGTAGCTCTGCACCAGGAGTGCTTTTTCGTCTCGTTCGACGCGGATCTCTTCAATGCGTCCGACTTTCATGCCATCCACATCGTGCACTTTTGTGCCCACAAGGCGCTCAACCTTAATATCCATCGCCCGCCTCCTCTTGCCCGCTTCCAGGGATATGCTCGATGATGTGGCGCGCGATCCAGATTTCCCAGTAGATCGCGCCCGTATCCCTGGCTTCGACGTCGAGCTTGATGTCGCGACCGACAGTCTCGACACGAGACCAGCGGATCCGTACCTGCTCACGCAGTTTCGGTCCCCACAGCTTCGCCAGGCGCATCGCGAGGCGACAAAGCATCGGGTGAATCCTCTCCCACAAAGCGGGGCTGCCGACCGCGATGTGCGTTATGCGGGGCTGCGAGTTCTTTCCAACGTGCATCACCAAACCGTCGGCTCGCCCCATTGGCTCCTCTTCGCGGTCGAGGAGCTCCTTATCAAGAACATCGCGCACGAGATACATCTCAGCCTCCAATGATCTCGAGTGGAATAGAGATGATCGCCAGGACGAACGAGATCAGGACAACGATCGCGACGACGGTGTTGCTTACCCAGCCATTGCGATGCTTCCCTAGATAAATGGGATCATTCATGAGAAACAGAAACGGGACTATCGCGAACGGCAGTGTAGCCGAGGTAAGCGCCATCGAAATGATGGTTACTCTGATCGGGTCGATTCCGAACAGCAATGGGATGGCGGCCATCATGATGATGATCGTATAGGTGAAGCAGAAGCGCGCATCCCGCGATGGAGTAAGATTTTCGCTCCAGTTCCAGCCAAATCCCTGGGCGAAGAAGTAGGCGATCGCGAGTGAGATCTCGAGCGCAGCGCCAAGACACGCGAAGAGCATCGACAAGGCGAAAAGAAAGAAGCCCCACTTCGGCAGTGCCGTGGTAAGCAGCAGCGACGCCTGCTCGAACTTCTGGATATCGACGCCCTGAGGCTGAAAGACCAGAGCCGCGACAACGAGCACTGCCGCCGAGAGCAGGCCGCCGAACGTCATCCCGAATCCGGAGATGAAACGATTGATCGGGATGTAGCTCTCGTCCCATTCGTCCTCGATCGCGCCCGAAGAATAGAAGTACATCAGATAGGGAGAGATGGATGCGCCGAGAATGCTCACCGCGACGAACCAGTACTTTGCTTTCTGATCGCCGGGAAAAGTCGGAAGCAAGCCGTGTGCGGTCCCGCCCCAATCCGGGTGCAGCCTGACAGCCGCCACGACAAAAGAGAGCGTAACAAGTCCGAGCAGCGACGCACCGTTCTCGATCAGACTGAACGTGCCCTTCCACATCAAAATCCAGACGATGAACGAGACAGGAATCGCCCACCATGGGAAGCCGAGCCCGGTGAGGATCTGCAGCGACAGCCCGATCCCACCCAGCTCTGCGACGAGGACCAGGAACGCAACCAGCACCATTCCAACTAGCACGACGAAGAAAAACGGGAAACCAAACCTCTCACGCGTGGCTTCTACGATGGTGTGCTTGCTCACCGCGGCGAGTCGGCCAGACATCTCCACCAGGAAAATGAGACAGATAGTTCCGAGGAGAAGAGCCCAGAGAAGTTGATAGCCAAACGACGCTCCAGCCTGAGCGGCTGTGGTGACGGATCCGATCTCGAGAAAGCCTCCGATGCTCGTGACGATGCCGAGCGTGATCTGCAGGATTTTCTTCATCGTCCGGATTTGATTCGGGCGGACAGCAGCTTCACGACTTTCCGATCGGCACGCAGCGAGTCGAGCTGGCGGGCGAAGTCAGGTGCATCCCTCGCATCTATCAGGCGCGCCATCTGCGATACTCGCGTTCGACTTCGGGCGAGAACGCTGTCCAGCGTCGCTGAATCGACCGCGGGTATCGGCGATTTCAACAGGTCGGTGGAAATCTGGAGGAGACTCTCGCGCGAGAGCTCCAGAGTCTGGCGACTATACCGGTCGGGCGTGGTGTGGCGGAGCCACGCATTTCCCACCATTTCCGCGGTACCGAGCCAGGACTGGATGGAATCCAGTTGCTCCGCCGGTGTCGGAGATTTGCAAGCGGCGAGACTGACAACCGAGATGACGAAGAGCCGT
>JALYYH010000014.1 GCA_030946665.1 Gemmatimonadota bacterium | reverse complement strand
CGTGCCTGATTCCGATGCGCGCCTCTTCGGCAAGCTTGTGGACGACTTTCACCAGCTCTTTGCGGCGCTGCTCGTTGAGCGAGGGAAGCGGAACGCGGATGACGCCCGACTGAGTCTGCGGGTTGAGACCGAGCTCCGACTCGCGCAGCGCCTTCTCGATCGCCGTGATGAGTCCCTTATCCCACGGTGTCACCGTGAGCAAACGCGGTTCGGGAGCCGACACACCGGCTACCTGATTCAACGGCATCTGCTGCCCGTACGCGTCCACGCGAACCGTGTCGAGCAAGCTCGCCGTCGCCTTGCCGGTGCGGATCGAGGCGAGCTCGCGCTTCGAAGCCTCGAATGATTTGTCCATCGCGGTACGGCAGTCCTTCGTGATCTGAGGAATTGTCGTCATTGTACGATCGTTCCGACTCGCTCACCCTTGAGCGCGCGGGCAACTTCTCCGTGACGGTGAATGTTCAGGACGATGATCGGAAGCTTGTTTTCCTTGCACAGCGTGATCGCCGTCTGGTCCATGACGCCGAGCTCGTTGACCATGACGTCGCGGTAGCTGATCGATTCGTAGCGCGTCGCGTCGGGGTCGCGCTTGGGATCGGCGCTGTAAACCCCGTCGACGCTCGTCGCCTTGACGATGACGTCGGCGTGGATCTGAATGGCGCGCAGCGCGGCTGCAGTGTCGGTGGAGAAATACGGATTACCCGTACCGGCCGCGAAGATAACGACGCGCCCTTTCTCGAAGTGCCGCATCGCGCGCCGTCTGATGAACGGCTCCGCGATCGATTCCATCGCGATGGCCGTCATGACGCGTGTCTCGAGCTCGGCTTTCTCCAGCACGTCCTGGAGCGCGAGCGCGTTGATGACGGTCGCGAGCATGCCCATGTAGTCGGCGCCGACGCGATCCATTCCCATCTTCGAGAGCTGCGCCCCGCGAACGATGTTGCCCCCGCCGATCACCAGTCCGACACTGGCGCCCATCTTGACGATGTCGGAGACCTCAGTGGCGAGTCGCTCCAGGATGGTGAAATCAAAACCGCCGCCCTTCTGCCCGGCGAGAGCCTCGCCGGACAGCTTGAGCAGAACCCGCTTGTACTTGAGATCAGCCAAAGCTGCTCTCTACTCCTCGCCCATCTGGAATCGGACGAAGCGGCGGACCTGAATGTTCTCGCCGACTTTCGCCGAAGCTTCCTTGATCAGATCGCCGATGGTTTTCTTCGGCTCTCTCACCCACGCCTGATGCACGAGGGCAACGTCCTTGTAGTACGCCTCCACCTTTCCCGCGACGATCTTCTCGATCAAGTGGGCTGGCTTGCCACTCTCCTTGACCTGCTCGACGAAGATGCGACGCTCCCGCTCTACTTTGTCCTGCGGGACCTGATCCTTGTCGACGGCTGCCGGCGCTGCGGCAGCAATGTGCTCGGCGATCTGCTTCACCAGCGTTTTGAAGTCGTCGGTTCGCGCGACAAAATCTGTCTCGCAATTTACCTCCACCATCACGCCAACCTTGCCGTTGTGGTGGATGTAGCTGCCGATCATTCCCTCGCTCGTCTGCTTGCCCTGGCGCTTCTCCGCCTTGGCGATTCCCTTCGCGCGAAGATACTCCTCGGCCTTGACGGCATCGCCGTTGGTCTCCTCGAGCGCTTTCTTGCATTCCATCATGCCCGCGCCAGTCTTCTGTCGCAGAGCCTGAACGTCTTTCGCTGTGAAATGTTCCTTTGTCATCGTCATGTCGTTTCTCGTTAAAACGCCGCCGGAAATTCTCCGGCGGCGTGAAAGTTAACCTTCCTGATCGGTCTCGGTGGCTTCCTCTCCTCCGCCACCTTCGTCGCCGCCCGTCTTGAGCCGCGCGGCAATCGCCTCGGGTTTCGCCCGTCGTCTGCGCGGCCTTCTCTTTCTCTTTTTGTCGCCCTCGCCCTCCGGCTCTGCACCGCGGTCCGAGCTGTAAGTGTACGATTCGGACTCTTCGACTTCCTCGCGCACCGGAGCCTCGCGCCGCGCCTCGACGATCGCATCGGCGATCGACTTGGCCATCAGCTCTACCGACCGGATCGCGTCGTCATTGCCCGCGATCGGAACGGTTATGAGATCCGGATCGGCATTCGTATCGACGAGCGCGATGATCGGAATGCCAAGCTTGTTCGCCTCATTCACCGCGATTCGCTCCTTCTTGGAGTCGATCACGAACATGAGCCCGGGAAGACGCGTTAGGTTCTTGATGCCTGAAAGGTTCTTCGAAAGCTTGTCGCGCTGGCGGCTCATCATCAGCTGCTCTTTCTTGGTGTAATTCTCGAAATCACCGCCAGCCTCGCTGCCAGCCTCGAGCTCTTTCAGGCGGCGAACCTGCTTCTTCACCGTCTGGAAGTTCGTGAGCAGTCCACCCAGCCATCTCTCCGTCACGTACATCGCTCCGCAACGCTCGGCTTCGCCTTTCACGATGTTGACGAGCTGCCGCTTGGTGCAGACGAAGAGGACGTTGTCGCCACGGAGAATCACTTCTCTCGCCAGCTTTTGCGCCAGCTCCAGCTGACGCAGCGTCTTCTGCAGATCGATGATGTGGATGCCGTTTCTCTCCGCGAAGATGAAACGACGCATCTTCGGGTTCCAGCGGCGGGTCTGGTGTCCGAAGTGGACACCGGCTTCGAGTAGCTGCTCCAGGTTTGGCTGAGCCATTAAGTAAGGATTCCTACGGGGTTTAACGCTTCGAGAACTGGAACTTCTTTCTTGCCTTCGGACGGCCGGGCTTCTTGCGCTCG
>JALYYH010000013.1 GCA_030946665.1 Gemmatimonadota bacterium | reverse complement strand
AGCTCGGTGTCTCGATTCCGTCGCAGAACGCGGGTGGTTATTCGGTCGCAGCGCACGGGGCCGGCGCAAACGGGGGTAACGGATCGACGGATTCGACGACTTTCTCCGTACCGGCACTCTCTACAATGGAGATGCCCGACGGCTGTCGCTTCTGTGGCGGCACGCTTCCCCAGAGCAGACCGGTGACCTATTGCCCGCACTGCGGACAGAATCTCGCCGCCAAGCATTGCGAAGGATGCGGAGCCGAGCTGGATTCGGTATGGAAGTTCTGCGTCAACTGCGGCAAGAAGGCATGATCACGTCCGCGCGCCATTAGATGGGCACGAGAGCGCGCGCAGAAACCGGAAGCGTCGTCTTCCTGTCGGCGGTCCGAACTCCATTCGGCACCTTTGGCGGCAAGCTCAAGGATTTTTCGCCGATCGACCTGGCGGTTCATGCATCGAGGGCCGCATTAGAGCGCGCGGGAATTGCCGCCACCGATGTCGATCAGACAATCTTCGGCAACGTCCTGTATACCACCAGCGATTCGATTTACTTCGCCCGCCATGTCGCGCTAAAAAGCGGATGCCGGCAGGAGACCTCCGCACTCACGCTCAATCGTCTCTGTGGCTCCGGCTTCCAGGCGGTCGTGAGCGGCGCGCAGGAGATAGTCCTCGGTGACGCGCAGCTCTGTCTGGTTGGCGGCGCCGAATCGATGTCCCAGGCTCCTCACGTCACTCGCGGCCTGCGCTGGGGAACGCCACTCGGCAGATCACCAGTGATGGAAGACGTTCTTTGGGAAGGACTCACCGATTCGTACGTCGGACTCGGTATGGCCGAGACCGCCGAGAACCTTGCCGAGCGTTACAATCTCGATCGCGGATGCATCGACGAGTTCGCGTTGAGGTCGCAGCAGCTATCCAAAGCGGCGTGGGACGAGGGCGTTTTTGACGATGAAGTCGTCCCCGTTCCGATTCCCAATCGGAAAACCGGAAAAGCCGACGACCTCGCGAGGGATGAGCACATGCGTCCCGATACTTCGGCCGAGAAGCTCGCGGCGCTCAAGCCCGTCTTTCGAAAGGGAGGCGTGGTTACCGCCGGGAACGCATCTGGAATAGGCGATGGCGCCGCGGCCTTGGTGATCGCCAGCGAGAATTTCGCGCGCGATCGCGGCCTGAAGCCATTGGGGCGACTTATCGCGTGGGGAGTGGCGGGTGTCGATCCAGCCGTCATGGGTATCGGACCGGTGCCCGCATCGAAGATTGCGCTCGCCAAAGCCGGTCTCTCGATCGACGACATGGATCTGATCGAGGTGAACGAAGCCTTCGCGGCACAGACCTGCGCGGTCGAACGCGAGCTGGCGCTCCCGCGTGAGCGGCTGAACGTGCACGGCGGCGCGATCGCATTGAGCCATCCGCTTGCCGCGTCGGGAGCGAGGATCACGGCCCATCTACTGCATGCCTTGCGTGCGCAGGGAAAGCGTTATGGCCTTGGAACCGCGTGCATCGGTGGCGGTCAGGGCATCGCCCTGATAGTTGAATCCATTCTTTAGACCAACCTTGTCGGAGTGAAACAGAAAAAATGACGCAGCTGATCCGGATTTTCACGATGGCTGGCGCCGCCACAATGTTGGCGTCGTGCGCATCGGTAGGAGGAGGCGGTGGCGGAACGGCAACGAGCGCGGGCGGGCCGGCCGACCAGACCACGGGCGCGCCGAATGCCGTCTGGCCGATCAAGACTCGCGAACACGTCGATCTCTGGCTCCACGGCTACGCGCTGCTACAGGAAGACACGACCTTCGTACCGTTCTTCAAGCGCGGATACAGCACCAACATGATCGTTCTGAAGAACAGGGCGAACGTGGTGACGCAGCTGGACGCGAACCGTGATCGGCTTCGGGCCCGACTGGCGGTGAACCCGCAGTTGATCAACGCGCAATTCGTTCCGCTTTCGTTTTCTTCGTGGACCGAGATGTCTCAGGGTATAGATCTCTTCGTGAGGGCGGGAGGAGATCCGCGTGCCGCCTCGTCGCAGCAACAGGCGCAGGCGATTGCTTTCCTTGCCGCCTACTTCCCCACTTCCGCCGATCGCGACTGGCTCCGGCTCTTCGTTCAGTCGCTGGGCGACGAGAGCAACAAATTCCATCATTCCTACTGGGGCGAGCAGCAGCGCGAGCGAAGAAACGTGCTCGATCTGGTGGACACGCTCTGGCAGAACAAGTATCGGCCGAGGATGCAGCGATTCCTCAACAACACCCAGCAAGCCCAGGGTGATGTCCTTCTCTCGCTCCCGCTCGATGGCGAAGGACGATCGCTGACGAATGGGAAGCAGGCGAACACTTTCACCGTCACATTTCCCGATCGTCCGGGCGATGCGGTCCAGGCCATCTACGTGATCGCTCACGAGGCGGTGTCCGGTATCGCCAGCACGGCGGTGGCGGACAACATCACGCCGGAGCAGCGCCGCACGGGAGTCGTGGAACGCTATCAGAGCTCCGCGGCCGTGCGCGGCGGCGCGCTGCTCCTGCAGCACACTGCGCCGGAGATCCTCGATGGCTACATGCGGTACTATCTCGCATCGGTGAACCGCGCGCCCGGCGCCAATCTCCAGGCGACCTTCATCGCGACCTTTGCGCTGCCGGATACGATCCGCGACGCCCTGACTCGTCAGCTCGAGGTCGTACTCGGAGGGATTTAAGCAGATATAATTCTGCATGGCCGATGAGAAGTCTTCGCTCCCCGCTCGACAGACGCTGCTGGATCGACAGGCGCTGGAACGGGTCCTCGCTCGGGCGGCGGAGCTGCAAGGCGCCGGCGCGCTGCCCGATTCCACCGATCTCATCAGCGAGAGGCAGCTCCTCGACATAGGAAACGAAGTCGGGCTCAATCCCGCCACGATCAACCAGGCGTTGGCTGAGGAGAGAACTCGTGTCAACGTCCCGGAAGAGAGAGGTCTCGTTGCCCAGATCGCCGGAGCGGGCTTCGCCACCGCGACGAGAACTGTCCCGGGAACGCCACGCGATGTGCTCGCCTCCATCGATTCGTGGATGCAGCGGGAGGAATGTCTCCAGGTCCAGCGCAGATTCGCCGATCGCATCACCTGGGAGCCGCAGCGCGGATTGTTCGGGAAGCTGCGCCGGACAGTGAACCTCAGCGGACACGCATATTATTTGGTTGACGCGCGGCAGGTTTCGGCCACTGTCCTGCCGGTTGATTCCACACGCGTGGTTGTGCGTCTGGACGCAGACATCCATCAGAGCCGCGCGCGACGAGTCGGATTCGGCGGGCTGCTGGTAGGAGCCGGCGGCGTAGTGGGAGGGCTCGTGGGCCTCGGACTCGTTGTCGCTCATCTCCCGCTCTTGATTGCCGCTGGCGCTGCGGTGCTGCCGTTTGCTGGGGGGACGGCCGGCGCTTACAAAGTTGCTCGCAGCCACCGCGGTGTTCTCTCGGGCGTGCAGCTCGCGTTGGAGCAGGTGCTCGACCGAGTGGAGCATGGCGAATTTTCACGGCCCGGCCTGCTCGGAGCGATTGCTTCTCGTCCAAAGCTGCCGCCCCGTTAGCATGCCTTCCCACTCCGGACACTGAGCCGCGGATGAAAGAAATAAAAACAGTCGGCGTCCTTGGCGGCGGACTCATGGGAAGCGGAATCGCGCAGGTGGCTGCCGCAGCCGGGTTCCCAACCGTGGTTCGGGAAGTCACCGAGTCTCTTGCCGCAAAATCGCGCCGGGCGATCGAGAGATCGCTTGCCAAGGGGATCGAACGGGGTAAAGCGACTGAGGGCGATCGCGACAGAACGCTGAAGAAGCTTCGCTTTGTAACGGATTTGGACGAGCTCGGTGACTCTGACCTGTTCATCGAGGCCGTGGTCGAAGATCTCGACGTGAAGAACAGTCTCTGGTCCCAGCTGAACTCGCTCGCCAACCCCGACGCGATCTTTGCTTCCAACACGTCGAGCCTGACCATCGTCGCGATGGCAACGGCAAGCGGACGGCCGGATCGGATGCTCGGGCTTCACTTCTTCAATCCCGCCCCATTGATGAAGTTGGTGGAAGTAGTCCGCACCATAACCACCAGTGAGGACACAGAGCAGCGGGCGCTCGCCTTCGTGCGGGCGCTCGGCAAGGAGCCGATCAGGGCGAAAGACAACTCGGGATTCGTGGTGAACCTGCTTCTCATCCCGTACATGCTCGACGCGATCAATGCGCTGGAGTCGGGTGTCGCCTCAGTGGAGGACATCGACAAGGGGATGCAGTTGGGGGCGGGCCACCCAATGGGACCGTTCACTCTCCTCGATTTCGTCGGACTGGATACTGCTTACAAGATCGCGGAGATCATGTTCACGGAGTACCGCGACAAGCGCTACGCTCCTCCACCGCTGCTCAGGCGCATGGTGCTCGCCGGAATGCTCGGCAAGAAATCCGGAAGCGGATTCTATGATTACTCCGAGAATCCTCCACGCGTGAATAACCTCGGGCTATGATGCCGCTCCCGATGCTCGCCGGAGCCGAGCAGTGACTCCGCCCGGATTTCGCGGGACGTTCCGCGAGGACGAGCTCGCTCGCGCCGTTTACTCGGAGGCAGCGGGAATCGGCCGCGCCATCCCAGCGGCGGTCGCGGTACCGGTCGATCCGGACGACGTCGTCACGCTGGTGAGATGGGCAGCAGACACAGGAACGAGTCTCATTCCGCGCGGCTCGGGCAGCAGCATGTCAGGCGGCGCGATCGGAAATGGCGTCATCGTTGACCTCTCGCGCATCAATCACCTCGGTAAGATCGATGAGAGAGGTCGAACGGTCTGGAGTGAGCCCGGGGTTCTCTGGTCGAAGCTTGACGGGGAAGCAAGAAAGCGCGGTCTCCGCCTTCCTGTCGACCCATCGAGTGGAAGTTTTTGCACTTTGGGCGGGATGGTCTCGACCAACGCATCGGGCGCTCACACCCTTCACTACGGGTCCACGCGAGCATGGGTGAATGCGCTCGACTGTGTCTTCAGCGACGGTGCTCGCGAAGTGATCACGCGGGGCGAGACGCCGCCGAAGCGAGTCGAGGCCGTCGCGAGGTTTCTTCGCGACTCCCACGGCGAGATTGTCGCAATTGACAAGCGCAGACCCGTCCACCACGAAGGAGTCCGCAAGGAATCGTCAGGATACGCGGTTCACGAGTACGCGACAAAGGCGGACCTGATCGATCTGCTCGTCGGCAGCGAAGGAACGCTTGCGATCATCGTCGGGGTCCAGTTCCTGCTCTCACCCCTGCCGGCGGCGACGAGCAGTGTGCTCGGATCCTTTTCTTCGCTCGAGGAAGCAACCGCAGCTGCCATGATGGCGGTGGATACCGGCGCGAGCGCCTGTGAGTTGCTCGACAGGACCTTTCTCGAGTACGCCGGGAGCGCTCCTGGTAGCGACGAGGCGTTGCGCCAACGCATCGAAGGCGCGTCAGCCATCCTTCTCGCCGAAGTGGAAGCCGAGAGCGCTGAGGGGGCGGTGACGCGCGCCGAGGATCTCGGCATCGCCTTCAAGGGAGCGGGAGCAAGGGATGTCGATATCGCGTTGACGCCGGAAAGCGAGCGTGCCCTCTGGGAGCTTCGTCACGCCGCGAGTCCGATCCTGGCCGCACTCGACCATTCGACGTCGATGCAGTTCATCGAAGACGGCGCGGTTCCTCTGCCAAGATTGCCGGAGTACATCGAGGGCGTGCGGCGCGCTCTGGCCGATCGAGCCGTGAGCGGAGTCATCTTCGGGCACGCTGGCGACGCGCACGTGCACGTGAACCCGCTGGTGGATGTCCGAGAACCGGATTGGCGCGACAAGGTTTTCGGTCTTCTCGAGGATGTGGTCGGGCTCACCGCCCGACTCGGAGGGACGTTGACGGGAGAGCACGGAGACGGGCGACTCCGCACGCCGTTGCTCGATCGAGTCTGGACCAAGGATGCCCTGCGGGCATTCTCGCTGGTCAAGAAAGCGTTCGATCCTGCCAACATTCTTAATCCGGGAGTGAAGATCCCCCTCCCGAACCAGAAACCGATCGAGGACATCAAGTACGATCCGTCGCTTCCTCCGCTTCCCCGGGAAGCGCGGGCCGCGCTCGACAGCGTCGTGAAGGCGCGAGCGTACGATCGATTCCGGCTGTCGTTGATCGGCGGTTCGTCTTAGCTTTCTGCCGCTTCGTCACACTCCACCCACAAGTCTTTGATTTTTACCGAGCCCCGTCTCACCCTCCTCGCGCGTCCGTCGTTCATCGAGCCCGACCACCTCCGCGTCAACTGGCTTGGCGAGAGCACCGACGGAGAAAAGCTCGCCGAGTTCGCCGGACGGCTCTGCTACATGAGTCAGAAGAATCCGGCGAACCGCGCCACGCGGGAGTACCTCGAGAACATCAAGAAGCAGGGACATGGCAGCGTACTTGAGCACGCGAACTATTCTCTTCTCCTCGAGGGAGTGAGTCGGTCGCTGACCCACGAGCTGGTGCGGCATCGGGCCGGTTTCGCCTACAGCCAGCTCAGTCAGAGATACGTCGATGAGTCCGACGCGAATTTCGTCGTTCCTCCCGCGATTGTTGGAGAGGACGCTCTCGAGAAGGAGTGGCGCGCCCAGATCGATGAGGCGCAGCGAAGCTACGTCCGGCTCGTCGAGCACCTCATGGAGCGTTACGGGTGGGTGACAGACAAGGTCCACCGGCGGAAGATGGCTCGCGAGGCAGCGAGGGGAGTTCTTCCCAACTCCACCGAGACTAAGATCGTGGTCACCGCTAACGCCCGCGCATGGAGGACGATGCTGGAGCTCCGATCGAGCGAAGGAGCGGAGCTCGAGATCCGCCGGTGCGCGGTGGGGATCATCGAGATGCTCTCGAAGGAGAGTCCGGCCTTTTTCTCCGACTTCGAGATTTATAAGGCCGACGACCGCCGCGAAGCGGCGCGAATCGTCTATCACAAGGTCTAGAAAAACTTTCATCGGCACTCCGAAAAAACTTTTCCGGCGAGAAATTTTTTTTCCGGGGCGCGGAATAATTATTGCGCCACATGGTCGGCGTTTATATACTCGTCACCATGATTCGATCGCGTGAATTCTCGTAGGTGTCAATGACTCTTATCGGTCTCGCCTACAATCAGAAACCCGAGCCATCAGAGCTCGCCAGCCCAG
>JALYYH010000118.1 GCA_030946665.1 Gemmatimonadota bacterium | reverse complement strand
TCAAGGTCTACATCGTCGACGAAGCACACATGCTGACCCGGGAAGCGTGGAATGCGCTGCTCAAGATTCTCGAGGAGCCGCCACCGCGGGTCGTCTTCGTGTTTGCGACCACGGAGCCGCAGAAGATCGCACAGGCGGCCGCCCCGGTGCTGAGCCGTCTCCAGCGCTTCGATCTCAAGCGCATTGGACTCGGTGACATCACCCGGCGTCTGACGACAGTCCTCGATAAGGAGGGGGTGAAGGTTTCGGGGGACGCTCTCGCGATGATCGCCCGGGCTGCCGACGGGTCGATGCGCGACGCGCTCAGCCTCACCGACCAGGTGATCTCGATCGGCGAGGGAGAAGTGACGGCCGACCGCGTCCGTGAGGCCCTCGGGCTCGTTCCCGAGGACGAGTTTCTGGCGATCCTCGACATCATCGCCGGCCACCGCGCCGGAGAAGTGTTTAACGCAGTGACCAGGCTCGCGGACGCCGGCATCGACTTCGGCGTGTTTCTCTCGGGCTTCGCGGACATGCTTCGCGCCCAGCTCGCGATCGTTCTCAACGGCAAGGCCGACGGCGTTTCAGCCACCGCCGCCAGCGCTCTCCGGGAGCGGAGGTATCTTTTCACGGCGGGCGATCTGCTGCGAATGATCAGCGCGGTGAATGCGCTCGAGCCGACGTTTCGCAAGAGTGGACAGCAGCAGCTGTTGATCGAGATGCTCCTCGTCCGAATGGCGCTCCTCGATCGCACCGTCGCGCTTGAAGACTTGCTCAAGGGGCTGAGTGGCGAGCCTGCGACGACCGTCGCGCGTGGGGAATCGCCGAGCGGATCGGTGAGGGCACAGCCGGCCCAGGCTTCAGTTGCGCGAAGCCCACAGCGGCCTGCCACTCGCCCCGGTTACCCGCCGCAGCTGAGCGCTCCGAATGCGGTGTTGGCCGAGAGTGCGGCAAGAGCAGCAGCGCCGCCGAATGAGGGCCAGCTCGGCGAGATGAAGCGGGCAATGGAAACGACGGCACAGGATTCGAATCGCAGCCGTATGACGCCAGAGGCGCTCAAGGAGGAGCGCATTGGCATGTTGCGGCAGAAGGATCCCGCGCTTGGCGCGGCAATCGACGAGCTCGATCTCGAGCTCCTGGACTGACCGCACCGAGACTATCAACGACTTTGGACAATGGCTGACTTTTCAAAGATTTTCGAGCAGGCGCAGCAGATGCAGGCGCGCATGCAGCAGATGCAGTCGGAGCTGGAGAAGCAGACGGTGACGGCGGCCGCCGGCGGCGGCATGGTCACAGTCGAAGCTGACGGCAAGGGCACGATCACGCGCGTCAGGATTGACCCGAGCGTCGCGGATCCGAAGGATGTGGAGATGCTGGAGGATCTGGTTCTAGTCGCGGTCAACGAGGCGCAGAAAAAAGCTGCCGACCTCGCCAAGGCGGAAATGAGCCGCCTGACCGGGGGCTTGAACCTCCCCTTCAAGCTGCCTTTCTAGAGTGGGAGCGATCGACGATCTCGCCACGGAGTTGTCGAAGCTGCCCGGAATCGGGCGGAAAACAGCGCTTCGACTGACCTACCATCTCCTGAAGCAATCCCCGGAGCAGTCCAAACGCCTGGCGACGGCGCTCGAGACGCTCGCTGAGAAGGTCCGTCCCTGCCCGCAGTGCTTCAATCTTACGGAGGAGGATTTGTGCTCCATTTGCCGTGACGCGCGCAGGGATACGGGAGTCATCTGCGCAGTAGAGGAGGCTTCCGATATCGGCGCGATCGAGCGGTCTGGCGAGTTCCGGGGCGTGTATCACGTCCTGGGCGGTCGCTTGTCGCCGCTCGACGGCATTGGGCCGGAAGATCTCACCATTCCACAGCTGGAGACGCGAGTGTCGGCTGGAGTCGTCCGCGAAGTGATAATTGCCACCAACCCTAGCATCGAAGGGGAGACGACCGCCCTTTACGTTCAGCGAAAGCTCGCTCGCTATCCTCTGACCGTCTCGCGCATCGCGCGCGGCCTGCCCGTGGGTGGCGATCTCGAATACGCCGACGGCGTGACTATCGCGCAGGCCCTGACCGCCCGCAGGGCGATGTCATGAGCAGACAGCGCGCGAGCTTCCTCGCAGTGGGGTTCATCGGCGGAATAGCCGCGGGCAGTCTTGTCTGGAGCAGAATGCAGCGTCAGTACCGCCGCAATCTTTTCAGCAGATCGCCGATTCGCCGCGTAGCCGCTCTCGGCTACCTGCGCGCCCGCCCCTCGGTCAACACCGCACAGCTGCTGCGCGAATACGTGGCCTGGGAGCCACGTTCGATTCTGCGTAGTCGCGGCGCGCGGATGCTCAAGCGCATCGAGTCGACTCTGTGACCGGAGCACGATGACTGCCGGCACGGCAAACTGGTCGTTCACTCAGGACGACTTCATCGCAATCACGGATTCGCTGAAACGGTTTCTGGCCGAGACGAGCTCGCGCTGCGCGCTTCTCGTCGATCGGTCGGGACAGCTCGTGACGACCGTGGGTGACGCACCCGGCCTCGACACGACGACGTTCGCGACACTCACCGCCGCCGACTACAGCGCCAACGACCAGCTCGCAAAGCTGGTGGGCGAGAACGACTTCTCGAGCCTGTTTCATCAGGGCGAGAAGGATTCCATTTACGTCGCCGACATCGCACGGCGTCTGCTGCTCGTAATAATCTTCGATTCACGCACGACTGTCGGTCTCGTCCGGCT
>JALYYH010000214.1 GCA_030946665.1 Gemmatimonadota bacterium | reverse complement strand
CTGGGCCAGCGCGTGGGCAGCGAGCTCGAGATTCCGGTTTATCTCTACGAGCGCGCGGCAACGACGCCAGCGAGGGAGAATCTCGCCGATGTTCGCCGCGGCGAATTCGAAGGACTCCGCGAGGAGCTCGGCAAGAACCCGGCGCGGAATCCCGATTTCGGGCCTTCACAGATCCATCCGACGTGCGGTGCCATCGCGATCGGCGCGCGACCATTCCTCGTGGCGTACAACGTCTATTTGGGACCCGCCCGAAATCTCCAGATCGCGAAAAACGTCGCCAAGGCTGTGCGCGGCTCGTCCGGAGGATTCAAGTATGTCAAAGGGCTTGGCCTCGAAGTCGATGGTCAGGCACAGGTGTCGATGAATCTCGTGGATACCGAGAAGACTCCACTGCACAATGCCTTCGATTTTGTGAAGATGCGGGCGGAGGCGGAGGGAGCACAGGTTACGTGGAGCGAGATAGTGGGGCTCGTCCCCGAGCGGGCTATGTTTGATGCGGCCGCTAGCCACCTTCAGCTTCGTCAATTCACGCCCAAGCAGGTGCTCGAGCGGCAGGTGCGCGAAGTCATGAGCGGTGGCGAGAGCGTCAGCGGATTCGTCGCGTCCGTGGCTTCGTCCAATCCCGTTCCCGGCGGAGGAAGCGTTGCCGCACATGCGGGCGCCCTTGCCGCGGCTCTCGTTCAAATGGTTGCCGGACTCACCATCGGCAAGAAGAAATACGCCGCTGTCGATGCAGAGATGAAGGAGGCCGCGCTCAAGGCGGTCTCACTCGGTAACACTCTTGCGTCGCTGGTGAAGCGCGACGCGGACGCCTACTCGCTGGTGTCCGAGGCTTACAAGCTTCCCAAAGAGCCAGCTGACGCCGCGGCTCGCCGCACCGACGCCGTCACGAACGCACTGCTCAAAGCCGCCGAAGTGCCTTTGGAAACCGCGCGCGCGTCGGTCGAAGTCGCGAAGCTCGCGCTCCTGGTAGCCGAGAAAGGAAACACAAACGCCGTGACGGACGCAGGTGTCGCGGCGCTTCTCGCCCAGGCCGCCTGCAAGGGAGCAGCGTACAACGTGCGGGTGAACGTGAAGGCGCTCGACGATGCGTCCAAAGGCGCCGCACTGGCTGCCGAATCATCACGGCTCGTCAAGCAAGCGTCCGACCTGGCCGAGAAGACAGCATCACTGGTAGCGGCGTCCTTATCGCACTGATTCTCCGGAGGCGGATATGCGCCCACAATCGACCCTGCTCGTGGCTGCGATCCTCGTGCTGGTGGGGTGTGCAGCGACCTCGCAGCAAACTCCGACTGCGGCGACGTCGCAAGCATTTGCAGACGGGCTGATCGGCACGTGGGAAGATCAGGTCCGCTTATCCGACGGAATCGGACTCACGTTCCTCTTTACTCCTGAGAGAACGGTCACGATGGTCTTCGGCGCCATGGTTCGAGTTTGGCCCCCAACGAGGACCGTAAAGCTCCGTTGACGCTAAGAGGTGACACGCTGACGATTAACATGGACGGCCATCTGGAGACGTTCCTCCGCGCCAAGGCGCTGATACCGTACGAGGTGGAGCAGCCCGCGGTGCCGCATCCAGCCGTACCACCACCACAACCGCTCTAGCTAGACGGTTCCGGTGAGAATTCGCGGTCCGTTCTCGGTGACCGCGATGGTGTGCTCGAAGTGCGCCGAGCGGGTGCCATCGACGCTCACGACTGTCCAGCGATCAGGCATGGTGCGCGTCGCCGGACCACCGACGTTTACCATTGGCTCTATCGCGATGGTGAGACCGGGCTGCAGCCGAACTCCCCGCTTCGGTTTCCCGTAGTTCGGAACCTGCGGATCCTCGTGGAAGCCGACGCCGATCCCATGGCCGACCAGGTCGCGTACGACGCTGAAGCCGGCTGCTTCAACGACGCCTTGAACTGCTGCCCCGATGTCCCCGAGATGATTCTCGGGCGTCGCCGCCCCGATTCCCGCCGCGAGCGCCTGCTTGGTGACGTCGAGCAATTTCTTCGATTCCGCATCGACCCGGCCAACTGCTACCGTCGTCGCTGAATCCGTATAGTACCCGTCGAGTCTCACGCCGATGTCGATCGAGATGATGTCGCCTTCCTCAATGAGGCGCTTCTTCGACGGAATCCCGTGCACGATTTCCTGGTTGATCGAGGTGCAGATGCTCGCGGGGAAGTTGTAAAGTCCCTTAAACGCTGGCGTGGCTCCAGGATGGCTCCGGATGAAATCGTCGGCGATCTTGTCCAGCTCCATCGTCGTCATGCCGGGGCGCACGCTCTCTTCCAGCAGGCGTACGGTCGCAGCGAGTATCTCCCCGCCCCTCGCCATGATCTCGATTTCGCGCTGTGACTTGATCTGAATCATTTCCGGAGCGCCTCGAGCGCGCGGTCGGTGACTTCCTCCACCGGAGCATCCGCGTCGATTTTCAGGGCTTTCATCTTGTTGTCTCCGTACCAATCTATCACTGGCTCGGTCTGCGTCCGGTAGACTTCGAGGCGGTTGCGGATCGCTTCGGGCTCGTCGTCCTTGCGGCGCACCAGCTTTCCACCGCATTTCTCGCACTTGGATCCGGCATCGCGCCCCATGTATGGCGTCTGGCAGCCCTCACAGACCGTGCGCGTGCCCAGACGCTTCACGAGCTCGTCATCGTTGACGTCGAACAGAAGCACCTTGTCGACTTTCTTGCCCAATTCGGCGAGCATGACGCCCAGTCCTTCCGCCTGAGGGACCGTCCGGACGGCGCCGTCGAGAATCGCCCCCTTTGCCGTGACGGGAGAGCTCATCACGTCCTGTAGTATCCCGAGGATCACTGAGTCGGGCACGAGATCGCCGCGATCCATGTAGGCCTTGGCTTCTTTTCCCCGCTTGGTGCCGTCACGCAACGCCGCCCGCAAAACGTCGCCCGTCGCGATCTTCGGAATTCCCAACCGCTCGGCGAGCCTGTCCGCTTGCGTCCCCTTTCCGGCGCCCGGTGGACCCAGCAGCACGATTATCATGATCTACACCCGGTGAAAAAAGTTCGGAGGAGCTTTTGGCTCCTCCGAGTGGAAGTCAGTGATGCAGTGGCGATCTTCGGCAAGCATCAGCCTTGGCGCACCTAGTACGCCCCGCCCGCTTGCCGGCCGCGGAAGCGCACGCGGCCCTTCTTCATGAAGCCGTCGTATTTGCGGAGGAGAAGGTGCTGGTTCACCTGCGCCATCGTATCGAGCGCGACACCGACGACGATCAGCAGCGAGGTGCCGCCGAAGCGAAACGGAACGTTGATCATGTCGGCGATGAAAACGGGCAGCAGCGCGATGAAAGTAAGAAACAGCGCGCCCGGAAAAGTGATGCGCGACACCACGTGATCGATGTACTCGGCGGTCTTCGCCCCTGGCTTCACGCCAGGAATGAAGCCGCCCTGCTTCTTCAGGTTCTCCGAGATGTCGACCGGATTGAAGATGATCGACGTGTAGAAGTAGGTGAAGAAGACGATCAGGATCGCCGACAGCAGGTAATAGAGCCACGTGCCGGGCTGGAAATACTCGGAGATGATCCGCGCGTTCTCATTGCCGCTGAACTGAGCCACCGCTCCCGGGACGACGATCACCGACGATGCGAAGATGATGGGCATCACGCCCGCGGCGTTGACGCGAAGTGGGATGAAGTTCTTCGCTGCTTCCCGTTGCCGACCCCGTGCCATCGTGCGCTGCGGGATCTGGATCATGACGCGCCGCGCGGCCATCGTCACGGCGATGGTGCCGGCGACTACTCCGACCATGACAATCGCAAGCACCACCAGCGAGAATGGCCCCACTGCCTGGGTCTTCACAAAGCCGAAGGTGCCGAAGATTCCCGGCCAAAACCGCTCGACGATCGAGAAGAAAATGATTAGCGAGGCCCCGTTACCCAGGCCTCTCTCGGTGATCTGCTCACCGAGCCACATGACGAAGATCGCGCCGGTGGTGAGAACGAGCACCATCTGCAGCTTGAACCCGAATCCCGGGTTTACGACGGCGTTCTCGAGCGAAGCCGTGAACAGGGCGAAACCCCAGCCCTGCACCGCTGCCAGAATCACCGTGATGTAGCGCGTCCACTGCGTCACGCGCTTTCTGCCTTCCTCGTCCTTCTGCATCTTCTCGACCGTCGGTATGACGACACCGGCGATCTGCATGAAGATGCTGGCCGAGATGTAGGGCATGATGCCCAGGGCGAAGACAGTAGCGTGCGACAGTCCGCCGCCGACGAACAGGTCGTAAAGGCCCAGCAATCCGCCCTTACCCTTGTTCGCGAAGAAATCCGTGAGCGCCACCACGTCCACGCCCGGCGCCGTGATGTGCGCGCCGACCCTGTAGATCACCAGACACAGGAGCGTGAACATGATCTTGTCCCGCAACTCCGGCGTGTTGTAGATGTTGCTTACTGCCGCCGCGGGGGCTGATTGCGCCATTAGTCCTCTACTCGGCCTCCGGCCGCTTCGATTTTCTGCTTGGCACCAGCGCTCATCTTGACCCCGCGCACGGTGACGCCTTTGGCGGCATCGCCATTCGCGAGAAGCTTCGCTGGACCCTTACCCTTTCTAATGAGTCCGGCTTCCGCCAGAGTGTCTTCAGTCACTTCAGCGCCCTTGGGCAAGCGAGCGAGATCGTCGAAACTGACGACCTGATTCTCGGTACGAAAGATATTCGTAAACCCGCGCTTCGGTATGCGGCGGGTGATCGGCATCTGACCACCCTCGAACTGGGGCTTGCCGCCGCCTGGGCCGTGGTGACCACTGCGAGCCTTGATTCCCTTGTGTCCTTTGCCCGAAGTCTTGCCGGTGCCGGAGCCCGGCCCACGTCCGAGTCTCTTGCGATTCCGGTGGGATCCCGGAGCTGGAACCAGGTTGTGAAGGCCGATGCGATCCGGCTCTCCGAGCTTTTCCCGGCGTGTTGGTTTCTCTGCCACTCGTTATTCCTCTACCGGCGTCACTTGTACCAAGTGACGCACGTGTTTGATCTGTCCGCGCAGCGCGGGCGAGTCCTGCTTTACCACTTCAGCCTGATGGTTCCGGAGGCCCAGGGCCTCGAGCGTGCGACGCATCCGCCACGAATGGCCAATACCGCTTCTCACCTGCTTGATCCGAACCTTTCCTTCGGTGATGGTCTCCTTCTCGGTCTTCTTGGGACCGCGAGTATTCCACCACACGTGTGTTCTAGGCATGTGCTGCGGCCTCCTTCGACTTGGCGCGTGAGCGATATCCGATACTCGAGACTTCCAGGCCGCGCTCGCGAGCGATCTGCTCAACGGTCGTGAGCTGCTGAAGTCCATCCAGAGCGGCCAGCACCATGTTGTGCGGGTTGGTCGAGCCGAGACTCTTGGTGAGAATGTCGGCGATGCCCGCGCACTCCATGATGGCGCGCACAGCTCCACCAGCGATCACGCCGGCACCGGGAGCAGCAGGCTTCATCAGAACTTTACCCGCTCCGTGCGATCCGACCACTTCGTGTGGAATCGTTCCGCCCGTCATCGGGATGCTCACCATGTTACGGCGCGCACCATCGACGGCCTTGCGGACGGCTTCGGAAACCTCGTTCGCCTTGCCGGTCGCGAAACCGACGCGGCCCTGACCATCTCCCACCGCGACGAGCGCGTTGAAGGAGAAGCGGCGTCCGCCCTTTACGACCTTGGCGACACGGTTGATGGCGATCACGTTCTCGACGAGCTCGCTTCCACCATCTCCACGTCCGCCGTCGCGATCGCGACCCTTGCCTTCGCGGCGTCCACCGCCGCCCTGACCGCCGCGTCCGCCACCCTCACCTCGCGCACCACCACCGCCTTGTCCGCCGGGTGCGCCACGTCCGCGACCAGCACCAGGCCCGCCGCGTCCACCACCACCCCGACCACCGCGCCCGCCTGCTCCGCCGCCGCTCCGCGCGCTGCCGCCGGTCCGCGGCCGTTCCTGCGCCGGTTGCTCGGCTGGCGATGCCGCCGAAGCTTCTTCGTTATCTGCCATTTATTAGAACTCCAACCCGCCTTCGCGGGCTCCGTCGGCCACACCCTTCACGCGGCCGTGATATTTGTATCCAGCTCTGTCGAATACGACGCGCTTCACGCCGGCATCTTTTGCCTTCGCAGCGAGCCGCTTCCCAACTTCTACCGATCTCTCGGTCGGCTTTCCCTCGAGTCCGGAATCGGTAACCGTCATGATCGTGCGCTGTGCCGTGTCATCCACGAGCTGGGCATAGATGTGCTTGATCGAGCGATATACAACCAGGCGTGGCCTGGTTGCGGTCCCGCTAACCTTCTTGCGAAGACGGAAGTGACGGCGCGTACGAAGCTGATCGCGCGATTTTGGTCTGGCCATTTTCGGCATTACTTAGCTCCCGCCTTTCCCGCCTTTCCAGCTTTGCGGCGGATCTGTTCTCCAAC
>JALYYH010000012.1 GCA_030946665.1 Gemmatimonadota bacterium | reverse complement strand
AGTTCGCTCTGCTCGAGTTTTTTGTCCTGCACCGGGGCCAGGTCGTTGATCGCGCGGCGATCACCGCCCACGTCTGGGATGAGAACCACGACCCTTTCACCAATGTGCTCGAGGTGCTCGTGAGGCGTTTGCGACGAAAGATCGACGATGATTATCCCACCAAGCTTGTCCAAACAGTGAGAGGGGCCGGATACCGCTTTGGTGACTGAGGCAAGCTCGTCACGTTCAGGCATCCAGCGGCTGGTTCGCCTGCGGATGCGCCTGACCATCTGGTACGTAGCAACGTTCGGCCTCATCATCCTGCTCCTCGGTGCATCCCTCTTCGCCGTCATACGGTATCAGCTCTCGACGCAGCTCGACAACTCGCTGCACAGCGCAACGGAGGAGCTGGTCCGAGCCGCCAGAATCAGGGAAGTCGAGGCGGCGAGTGCACGAGGTCGAGTCTTTGATGCCGTCGACGAGCTGAACATACCGGACCGGACTCTGCATCTCCTCGATCCGAACGGGAAGCCGGTGAAGCCCGACACCGCCGACGACTGGATCCGGCTCGCCGCGCGCGAGGCTGGCAAGGTCGGTGAGACCACCGTCCAGCGGGATACCGAGAATGACCCTACCCTCAGGCTCTACGCAATGCGCTTTAAGCTCGCATCGGGCCGCCAGCTCGTCGCTGTCGCGGTCGCTGACCAGGTGGAGCTCGAGGATCGCTATGCTGATCTGATAGCCGCGTTTGCCGCGGTGGCGTTTGCCGCGCTTGTGCTGGTGGCGGCCGGGGGATTCCTGCTCGTGCGCAAGTCAACCGCGCCCATCGAGCGCTCGGTGATATTCATGCGCCGATTCATGGCCGATGCCGCACATGAGTTGAGGACGCCGATCACGGTTCTGCGAACTCGGGCCGAAGTGGCGCTGCAGCAGCCGAGGGAAGCGGCGAACTACGTATCGGCATTGCGCGGCATCGAGGCCGAGGCGCGTCGCCTCGGCGGCATCGTGGACAGCCTGCTCGTTCTCGCGCGCGCGGATTCGGGCGAGCGACAGATCGAGCGCGTGCGATTCTTTCTCGACGATGTGGCAATCGATGCGGCCGGCGCGGCACGCGTGGTCGCGCGACAAAAGGGCGTCGAGGTAAGCGTCGAAGAGTTTGAGGAGGCTGCAATCGTCGGCGATCCGTCGCTTGTCCGGCAGCTGATCATGATCCTCCTCGATAACGCCGTGAAATTCACAGACAGCGGCGGTGAAGTCCGCGTGCGCGTATCGATGCACCAGGGCGCACCGACTTTCATTCTCGAGGATACCGGCATCGGGATAAAGCCGGAGGAGCTGTCGCGGGTATTCCAGCGATTTTTCCGCGGTGAGACCGCGCGCAGCAGAACCGATGGAGCGGGGCTCGGTCTCTCGATAGCGCGATGGATTGCGCAAGAGCATGGAGCGGAGATCTCTTTGACGTCGGAACCCAGCCGCGGAACCAGGGTTGTGGTAACTTTTCCACGTGCGATTGCCGGGGTGTCATCGTAGCGACAGGTGACTCGTCTAGAGTTCGTTGACAAGCCGCCGGACTTCATCACGCGAGGCAAGTGCCAGCTCTGAAATTGCGCCGATTCGTTCGGTATCGATGGCCGCTGATCATCACGATGGTTGTAGCAGTGACGGCGGCCTTTTCATTGTCGCCTCTGATTGATGTGGTGCAGCCCCGCTCTCCCTCTGCTGCGAGCCTCGGAACTTCCGTCCCCTACGATATTCTTGCACCCGTGTCGAACATTCTCGACACGCTCACGCTGCTCACTCCCGCGCAGTACTGGGGTACTTTCGCCCTTTGCGCCCTACTCTTTTTCGCGCCGGGGATAGTGCGCGATTTGCGCAGACGATCGTTCAGCATTCAGCACACCATCGCCTCGAGCCTGCGCTTCGTCGGTGGAACTGTAGCGGTCGTCGGAATCGTTCTGATGGCGAGAAGGCCGATGGCGGCGCTCACCATCAACGACCCCGAGCTGATCGCAGTGGATTTTCACAGCCATACGTCGGCTTCCCACGACGGACGCGCCGGATTCGACTCGGAGAGAAATCGCGAATGGCACCAAAGCGCCGGATTCAACGCCGCGTACATCACCGATCATCGGACGCTTGAGGGAGCGCTCGACGCAATGGAGCGCAACCCGGTCACCGCCGGTGCGGGTATGGCCCTTCTCGCCGGAGTCGAGCTGCGGGACGGCGATCAGCATCCGATACTGCTGGGCGTCGATCCGAAGCGAACGAGGATCACTTCGCCCGACCTGCGGGATTCACCAGTAAGGGGCGACGGTCGGTCCGTGGAGCCAATTCTGCTTTTCACCATACCAGGCAACATTGCGAGCGTGCCGCGCAATGAGCTTGGAGGTCCCGTTCGGCTGGCTGGAATCGAGATCTCTGACGGCAGCCCGCGCGGGATGGCGCAGACCGCCCGCGACAAGGACAAGATCATGGCGCTCGCCGACAGGCTACGCCTCGCCCCAATTGCCGGATCGGACAATCATGGATGGGGACGCACAGCGCCCGCCTGGAGCGTGCTTCGAATCCCCGGATGGCGCGACATGACTCCAACTGGCCTGGACGTCGCGATTCGTCGGACTATCCTGGCCCGGGTATCTGGTACCACCGAAGTAATTGCGCGTCGAACCGCCGGACCGCCATCTGGAAGGGTGGAAGCCGCGCTGGGTGGTTTTGCGGTGGCCTCCATGATGTTTCGGACTATGAACTGGCGTGAGCGAGTTTCCTGGATCATGTGGAGCTGGGCTGGCGCGCTTATTTCGTTGATGCGCGCCCGGAGAAATCGCAGACAGCTCAGGATCCTGGTGAGAGAGAGCATGAGAAAGAGAGTTTCCCGTCCACTCGGCGAAGTGGCGGCGGCAATGCAGACTGCCTTGTGATCGGCACTCAGAGTAACGCGCCGCACACCCATTCGATGCGGGAATGGGTCAGGCGACTCCTCACTTACTGGACCCTGATCGCCATAGTCTCGACTATCGCGCTCTTGATTCTGGGCGATGTCGGCGAGGACGTAGCCGAAAAACAGACTGGCGCCCTCGACAACTCGGTGCGCACGTGGATGCTGGCCCACCAGAATCCGGCGATCTACAAGATCGCGTATGCGGCGACATGGCTCGGCTCACCCACCGTGATGGTCATCGTTGCGATCGTAGCAGGCGCGTGGTTTTACCGCGGTCACGGTCGTAGCAAAGCGGGGGTCGTCGTTGCCGCGCCCGCCGTGGGCGGCCTTCTGTCGGGCGTCATCAAGCTTCTCTACGGTCGCGCGCGCCCAGCCGGAGCTGCGGTATTCAACGAGCGCACGTTCTCATTTCCGAGCGGTCACGCAGCAACGTCCGCGGCGGTAATGGTCACCCTCTGCTATGTTCTCGCGCGGGAGCGAATCATATCCTGGCCCGTCGCCATCGTGATTGGAGGCTCCGTACCTCTCATCGTTGGGCTCACCCGACTCTATCTCGATGTCCACTGGACGACGGATGTGGTTGGAGGTTGGGCCGTCGGACTACTTGTCGCGGCGCTGAGCGCAGCGGTTTACGAACGACTGCGGTCCAGTGCGCCGCCCGCGCCGGATGTGGGCGCCATCGCAACTGGTGCGTAAATGTTGTCGGACAGCGAGGACGCCGCATTGAGCGCTGCGTCCAAACGTGCCTTGGAGAGAGCGGGCGACCGGACTCGAACCGGCGACGTCCAGCTTGGGAAGCTGGCATTCTACCAACTGAATTACGCCCGCGACGTAGGTACGAAGCGGAATTTGTGGAGCCGTTCCGCCCCACTAACGTAGCGACTGGAAGGAATCGGAAAAAGGGGCGCTCCGAGCCTCGATTGCCGCGAACCGCTCCCGACTCGCGCGCGATTCAATGCGTGAGCGACAAGTGTGGCAGAAATTCGCAGCGGCGCGCTTCACGCTGCGCGAGACACTCTCGTCCGGCAGTGATCGCCTCGTCCACGCTGTGAAACCCAATGCGGTCGCTCGGGAGCTCGACATGCGGCCAATCCCAGCTGCGGTCGGGCGGGCCTAGAATCCGGAAATCATCCCCGCGAAAACGTGTCACCCACCGCCGAAATGCGATCCAGTTCCGTCGCGTCGAAGAGTTGTTGAGATTTCCGTCTCCGATACGGATGTCGATGGCGCGACCGTATGAATGGAGTGAGGTCAGCGTGTGTGTCCGCCCGCCGCCTTCCGCCATCAGGATGGCCTCCTGTTGGGGAGACCGATACGTGCTCACAACGCGCAGCTGGAATCCCGCGCGGCGACCGGCGTCGAGCATTTGACCTACCTCGGCCTGAACATCCGGATCCATCGTGCTCACGGAGTTGCTCGAGACGAGGGATGACGGCGAAAAAGACGTGCGATGCAGCGTGCGCACGCGTCGCTCGAGCTGATCCCACGATTCTCCGTGCTTGCGAATCGACAGGAATCCGATCCGATACGAATTGACGTAACAAGTCGAGCACGGCTTCGGCCGAGGGTCGTACTTGAGCAATCCGTCGGGAGTCGAGTCGGAGATGTAGAGGTGTGAAGGTGAGGCAATTCCATACGCGTCCCTCAACGCTCGGCGTGCGTCTTCGCTGAGTCCGCGCGTCAGGTAGTGCGGAACGCCGTGTGTATCTGTTCCGGAATAGGTGACGACGTCACGAGGCGAACGCCTCGTGCCTTGGGTTGAATCACGCCGCGCGGCGCTGGTGCCGACTCCCCATTTCTTCGCCGGGTGAGCCGTGGCTTCTCTGCCACAGCTGCTTAGAACGCCAAGCAGCAGAACAGGAATGAGCGCGGAGCGGTTCAAGCGCATGGAAACGGGTTGGAGTAAATCACGACACCGTCACATGCAATTTCGAGGCAGCGGTCCCTGTCGCCCGAATGACAAAGAAACGGCGCTGCTCGCGCCGTTTCTCTCAATCGCCTTGGATCAGAGCCACAGGTGAGAATTGAACTCACGACCGCCCGATTACGAATCGGGTGCTCTACCCCTGAGCTACTGTGGCAGCGTGCGCTTCAACTTAATACGCTGTAGGCACTTACGCTGAGGGTCCTTTTCCATGCTACGGTAGGAGTGTGAGTTTCCGTGTGAGTTTCTCTCAGACTGACCTCTCTCTGAGCTTCAACGTCGAGCTGGTAACGACAAGGACTGAAGCATCATCCGCCTGCTGGTACCCCAATAGGGAATTTACATCCTTCCAGCCGCCTGCTCTTGCCACGTCCTTGAGCGGAAGGTGCTTCCGTTCAGTAGCCCATTTCCGTCTGTAAGCGTGCCACAATGAGCCGTCCAACTTAGGGAGTTTCGCCTTCTTCTCTGCGGAGCGAAGTCCCTTCTCGAACGTGTGTCTATCCATAATAATTCCGTCAGCAGCAAACACGTATCCAGCTATCGCGCCCATGTCCCGCTGAAAGCCTCTGACAGTCTCGAAGAAATCAGAAGGCATAGGTACCTGCCAGTCGTAGCCTTTCTTGTCTGACTCGGCTCTCCACGACAGGAGACCCCGCGCATAGTCGAAGTCTTCCCAGCGGAGATGTCTAATCGAGCCTACTCTTTTGCCAGTTCGCTCAGCAAGCAACAAGGCGAACTCCATCCTGACCCAACGCGAGCGATCATCGTCTGACTCGCTCTCAGTTCTGAGCTTCTGCATCGCCGCAATCGTCGCCTCATACCGCTCCCACGTCGCAACGGGTTGCTTCTTGTTCTTCTCGCGGATGCGCTTGACACCTTGCAGCGGGTTTCTCTGTAGCAGGAAATCCCTGTTCGGCAGTCTCACAGTAGTCGCCCACTGTAGCATCGTATGCAGCACGGACATATCCAGCTCGGGCGAACGTGCTCTAGTCTTCTCAGTCACGTCGTCCTTGCCGAGTACAATACCACCTGCTAGTCGAGCGCTTTCATACGCTCGCTGGCGATCCTTGCTCAAGTCATCGACTCGGAAGTCTGTCCCGAAGTACGCGAGCAGGACACGCGCACGAGCCGCTGAGTCCTTCCGCGTAGTTTCCTTATTGTCTAGATATTCGGCACACTCGCTCGAATACCTCCGCCACAGCTCCGCTAGTGTCAGCGGTGTTCGCGGTGATG
>JALYYH010000185.1 GCA_030946665.1 Gemmatimonadota bacterium | reverse complement strand
TATTCAAGTTGAACGGCAGCACACGGTCGTACTCACCCGCACCGAACGGCACCGATTTCAGCGGCAGCACCATCTGGAAGTACCGTCCGACGGCGGAGATCAAGACCTTCGGAATCGTCCGGCACAGCGCGCTCGGCATCGAGCCCAGTGACCCGTCAGCCTCAGGTGGCTACGCGGCGGATTTCCGAAACTCCCTGTATCAAGCGGGGTGGAAAGACCTGTTCGGGGCAGTTGCCACAAGCGTAAGCGCGTCCTACGCGCAGACTCATCGCTCGGAGGAGTTCGGTCCTTTCAACCTGGGTGACACCGAACGCTCGACACAGCTCTTTGCTCAGGGATCGTGGATCGCCGCCGCCGCGCTCACACTTCGCGCCGGCGGGGACGCCGAGTGGAGGAGCGCCGGCTTCCTGGGCAGAGTGCCGAGCGCCGGAGTTACCACGTTCGACTCCCGGACGGCGGGCTCGCGAAACGGATTGTTCGCAGAGTCGGACATGCGGCCTCTCGCTGATCTTCGACTTGTGACCGGAATCAGAAGCGATCGCTCCACGTTTACCGGCGTTCGAACCCTGGATCCGCGCGTCTCAGCAGCACTCAGGGTAGGGACGAGCGCGACGATCACTTCTGCCTGGGGCATCTATCACCAGGTTTCGGATCCACTCTACTTCGACTCGGCACTCGGTCGACCCGGCCTGCCGCCAATGTCCGCGCGACAGGCCGTCATGGGCGCGCAGGTGGGCGAGAACCGACAAATCGCGCGCGTTGAGATCTATGAGAAGCGATATGGAGATCTCGCGCAGCTCACCATGGACCGATTCGTTGTCGGCGGTGGAACAGGGAGAAGTCGCGGCGCGGATGTGTTCCTGAAGGGCACGATCGCCGGCGTGATCGGCGGGCGCCTGTCGTACAGCTATGTCGATTCGCGTCGTAGGGATCCCGGCACGGGATTGCAGGCGCGCGCGCCGTTCGATGTCACGCATTCACTTACACTCGTGGTGGACAAGAGCTTCGGAGTTGGCTGGAGCGCCAGTGGCGCACTCCGCTATGCGACGGGCAAGCCATACACACCGGTCAGCGGCGCCACTTTCGACCAGTCGCGTAATGTCTGGGTTCCGACCTACGCTGCTCCCTTTTCGCAGCGTCTGCCGCCGTTGCAGCGCATCGATCTCTCGCTCAGTCGCTTCATGCGCCTCTCTCCGCAGACCTTCCTCGTGCTCTTCGCATCGGTCAACAACCTGTTCGACAAAGTGAACGTGTACGACTATCGGTACAGTCCCGATTACGCGAAGCGCATCCCCATTCGCAGTCTGTTCAATCGTTCGTTTTACGTGGGCGGATCCATTTCGTACACGGCTCATTAACGCAGTCGCTCTACCAACCACTCAACCAGGACAAATCCAATGACCAAACTCTCGCTACCAACAGTGCTCCTGCTCACAACGGGGTTGCTTCCTTCCGCAGCGTTCGCGCAGGCGCCAGCGCTGACGGGCGCGGCTAAATGGGCCGATTCAGCGGCTCGCGAAATCGACCGTGCATCTATCGCTGGCGATCTCGACCGCCTTCGCGCGGCCCGTACACTGATCGATCGAGCCCTCGTCGCATCTCCGAACGATCCGCTGCTGCTGCACTACGAAGGTTACGAGCTGTATCGCGAAGCCAACATGCTCGATGGGCTTCGTAGAAGCGCCGAAGTTCCGCCACTGATGGAGAAGGCACGCGTGGTTCTCGAACAATCGAGCTCCGCGAAGGCGATCCCGGAAACGCACGCGCTTCTGTCCTCAATTCTCGGACGTCTCATCGGTGCCGATCCTTCCCTCGGAATGTCGCTTGGTCCCGCGTCCCAGGGCGAGATGATGTCGGCGGTCTCTACCGGGCCGACGAATCCACGCGTCTGGATGCTTCGCGGAGTCAGCTCGATGTTCACACCAGTGCAGTGGGGCGGTGGCCTGCCAGCAGCGGAAGGGCAGCTCAGGAAGGCGATCGAGTTTTTCGCGACCGATAAGCCCGTTCCTCCGGCGCCCTCGTGGGGAAAGGCGGAGGCGTACGTCTGGCTCGGACAGGTGCTCCAGAGGCAGAACAAACCGGCTGACGCGCTCGTCGCCTACAACAATGCACTTGCGCTCGAACCGAATTATACATGGGTTAAGATGGTGCTCGTTCCTTCGGTCAGGAAATGATTTCTGTGACACTGCGGGTTGGCAACTAGAGTGTCGTCACGAGTGCGCAACTGGGCTCTGTACTTCGGAGCCTGGGTCCCGGTCGGTGCGATCTACGCAAGCCTGATCGGGCGGGGCAGGGCGATGAGTATGGCGTCCTTGATCAACGTCGGGCTGGAATACGCGCTGCTGCCCGCGCTGCTCGGGATCGTCGTTTGGTGGTTGACCGGTGTGATACGCTGGCCGGCCAGGAGGCCGGGCATTTTTTTCACAATCCAGCTGCTGCTGGCAATTGCCTATAGCGTGATATGGCTGGCACTGATCGTTGCATCGATCGCGGTCTTCACCGGGCTTTCAGCGGCACTCACAATTGTCCGGACCTTCGCGAGCTGGCAACTGATGTCCGGTGTCTGGATGTATGGAATCACCGCCGGCCTCGCTTACACCATTCGCGTGACGCGCGCGCTGCGCGAGAGGGAGGCTTCCGCTGCCCGTGCGGAAGCGGCACGCGCGGGCGCGGAGCTGAGCGCGCTGCGCGGCCAGCTGAATCCTCACTTTCTATTCAACACGCTCCATACCGTGACCGCCCTCGTACGTCGGGACCCACAGATGGCGGAGGCGGCGCTCGAACAATTTGCTGAGATGCTCCGCTACGTTCTCGATGTGAATCGCGCGGACCAGGAGGACGTCTCCCTCGCGGACGAATTGCAGTTTCTCAGGAACTATCTCTCACTCGAGCAGCTCAGACTTGGTGACAGGCTCCGAGTCGTCGAAGAAATAGATAGCGAAACCCTCGATTGTCTCATTCCATCGCTCACGCTGCAGCCCCTGGTGGAGAACGCGGTGAAATACGCGGTAGCCCCCCGCGTCGAAGGAGGCACCGTGGTTGTATCGGCGACGCGCGAGGATTCATCACTCGTGCTCCGCGTATCGGACGATGGGCCCGGCACCAGCAGCTCAGCGGCCGGTGGAGCAGGCGTTGGGCTCCGAGCGGTGCGGCAGCGACTCGAGGCGCGTTACCCCGGGAAGAGCAGCTTCGAGGTCAGCTCTGCTCCGGATACCGGCTTCGCCGTTCGTCTCTCGCTTCCCGTTGGAGTACTTGCCCGGTGAAAACCCGGGTCGTAGTCGTCGAGGACGAGCCTATCGCACGGGAACGCTTGCGTGAGCTTCTCGATCGAGTGGACTGGATCGAGTGTGTCGGACAGGCAGCCGATGGCCTTTCAGCTGTTCAAACAATCGACGAGCTTCGGCCCGATCTCGTCTTTCTCGACATCGAGATGCCCGGGATAACGGGAATCGAGGTGTTGAAGCGCATCAGGCACGACCCCGCGATAGTCTTCACGACCGCGTACGATCGCTACGCGGTCGCGGCGTTCGAGCTGGAGGCGCTCGACTATCTGCTCAAGCCATTCGGCGCGAAGCGGCTCGATGCAGCGTTGGAGCGAGTAAAGAAGAACCTGCTGCTCGACAGCGAGTTTTCTGTCGCCGAGCGTGCGCGCATCGCGCTGGAGAGTCGCGAGACTTTCACGCGGATCTTCGTGCGCGACCGCGGCCGGATAATTCCCATCGCGGTGGACGCCATCGATCGACTCGAGGCAGACGACGACTATGTCGGCGTGCACTCCAACGGGAAGCGCTATCTGGTTTATCTGGGGCTGGCGGAGTTCGAAGCTCGGCTCGATCCGGAGCGCTTTGTGAGAATCCATCGATCGCACATCGTGAATCTCGACCAAGTAGCCGCCTTGCTGCCCCAGGTCGGAGGTCGCCTCATGGTGGAAATGAAGGACGGCGTAACACTGCCCGCGAGTCGTAGCCGCGCAAAGGAGCTCAGGCAGCTGGCGATCTGACCTCCCGCCAAAACAAAAGGGAGCCATCACTGGCTCCCTTTTTTTTCCGCAGATTTCTGTACTAAGCGACTTCCTTCATCTCCAGAGGTCGTGCCTGCTCGCCCGGCTCCGCCGGGACGAGGGCGATCCGCAGTACTTCGTTCAGCGTCTCCACGGGATGGAACTCGAGAGTCCTGCGGACCTCTTCGGGCACATCCTCGATGTCGGCTTCATTGCCCTTCGGGATGATGATGGTCTTGATGCCTGCGCGGTGCGCTCCCAAAACTTTTTCCTTGAGCCCGCCGATCGGCAGCACTCGACCACGAAGCGTGATCTCGCCAGTCATCGCCACATCCTGCCTCACCGGACGGTCTGCCATCTCCGACACCAGGGCGGTGGCGATGGCGATACCCGCTGACGGTCCGTCCTTCGGAATCGCCCCCGCGGGTACGTGAATGTGCGCTTCGATCGCACCAAGCCTGTCGCGCGGAATGCCGAGGTTCGCGGCATTGTTCGTCGCGTAGGTGAAGGCCGCCCGAGCCGACTCTTTCATCACGTCGCCCAGTTGTCCCGT
This sequence comes from Gemmatimonadota bacterium, assembly GCA_030946665.1. Next base: position 1,484 of record JALYYH010000185.1, on the reverse strand, counting down.
CAGAATGAGCGACACGGGACCGCCCGGCCCGACCGGCGCGGAACCATCTCCCTCGCGACTTCCGTAATAGCGCCTGATCGACGCCTCGACGAACATGATGTCGCCGCCCATGGGCGTGTAGTACATCCCGGTCGCGATCCCGACCTCGCTCTCCGGCAAGGCATGCTCCGGATGAACGCGCGGTCTCCCGAGCAGCTCGCGCACAGTCTCGGCATCGACGACGTGCGTCACCTCTTCGCTCGCCGCGATCTTCCGCGCGAGCTTCCGGGCGACGGCGCCGATCTGGCGCTCCAGCTGTCTCACTCCACTCTCGCGAGTGTAGTTGGAGACGACCGACATGATTGCGTCTTCGGTGAAGGTGATGTTCTTGTCGCTCAAACCCGATTCCTCGAGCTGACGAGGCAGTAGATACCTTGTCGCAATTCCCGCCTTCTCCTTCTCCGTGTAACCGGCGAAGTCGACGACTTCCATTCGGTCGAGCAGCGGACCGGGAATGTTCTGAACGAAGTTCGCGGTGGCGATGAAAAGCACCTCGCTCAGATCGAAGGGAATTCCCAGGTAGTGATCGGTGAAAGTGTCGTTCTGCGCGGGATCCAGAACCTCCAGCAACGCGCTCGACGGATCGCCCTGATAGGAAGTTCCGAGCTTGTCGACTTCGTCGAGAAGGAACACGGGATTCTTCGTTCCTGCCTGCTTGAGTCCCTGGATGATTCGACCCGGCATAGCGCCGACGTAAGTGCGCCGGTGACCTCGAATGTCGGCCTCGTCGCGCGCCCCGCCGAGGGCTACGCGCACGTACTCGCGCCCCAGCGATCTCGCTATCGACTTGGCGATCGACGTCTTGCCGACGCCCGGCGGTCCAATGAAGAGGAGAATCGGTCCCTTCGCCATTGCGCGCGACTTCGCTTCAGCCTTGTCGGTTATCAAGCGATCAGTGGTCTCGCTCGTAGCGAGCGACGGCGTCGCATCATCCTTATCGACGAGGAGCTTGGCGGCCGGAACTTCGCCGGTTTTCTCCACCTCTTCCGCCAGTTGCTGCGCCCTGAGCTGCCTCACGGCCAGGAACTCGAGGACGCGGTCCTTCACGTCCTTCAGTCCGTAATGATCTTCCTCGAGTACCACTTCGGCGTGCCTGAGCTCTAGCTGATCGTCTGATCTCTTGTTCCACGGCAACTCGGCGATCCATTCCAGATACGTCCGAATCACCTGCGCTTCCATCGATTCGCGGCCAGCTCTCTCGAGTCTGCCCAGTTCCCGCTCCACTTCAGCGCGGCCTTCTTTCGAAAGCTCGAGCTTGGAGAGCTTGTCACGGAGCTCCGTGATTTCCTTGCTCGAATCGTCGTCGCCGAGCTCTTTCTGAATGGCCTTGATCTGCTCGCGCAGATACATCTCTCGCTGCCGCTCGCCCAGCTCTTCCTGAACCTGCGATTTGATGTCCTCCTGTGCCTCCAGCAAGCCCACCTGGCGCTGCACGTGCACGAGAA
>JALYYH010000104.1 GCA_030946665.1 Gemmatimonadota bacterium | reverse complement strand
GGAGTCCTTCGGCGGACGGATAGGGGAACATCATCAGCGCATAGTACGGCCTTTGGGCGCGCTGCAGGTCCGTGTTGTTGGTGCCACGCTCCTGCCAGATGCGCTGCCACTTCCGCTCGATCGCTTGCGGGTCGTAAGCGACGACGGACGGGGAGATAGGGTCGTCCCGTGTTGCCGAATCGTCCATCTGTACAAACTAGCGGCTCAGCGACGCGGTTTCATCTGTCGTCGCAGGTGATCGAGTCGTCTCACAATCGTTCTCGAAGATGACCGCAACACCACTTCCAGTAGCGTCAGGTTTCGCCTCGGGCTTCCTCAAGCCCATGTTCAGCGCGCTCCAGCGACGCGCATTATGGACGAGCATCATCTTCGGCTCGGTGTTCGTGCTCGGACTGGCGGCGATATGCTGGCAGATCTATCACCTGATTCCTTCCTATATCCTTCGCGATCTCATCGCCGTCGACGGCGTCGTGGGGGCGCTCGTCATCGCCAGCCTGTGGATTACGGTCGCGCTCGCGGCGACCGTCGGGGCCGCCCTGATATTCGTCAGGCAACACGTCAGCGGACCGGCGGCGGAGCTCGCGCGCACCCACGAAGCGATAGCCAAGGGCGATCTCTCCGCCATCTACAAACCTTCCGCGTCCAACGTCTCGGTCGACCGTCTCACCAGGTCGACTACGTCCATGCTGACCGAGCTCAGAAGCGTAGCGGGAAAGATGCGAAGCTCCGCCAGGGACAACGATCAGCTCGCCGGCCAGATCGCCCACGCCTCGCAGGCTGCCGCGTCGGCAGCGCGAGAAAGCGCCGCGACCTCCAACATTCTCAGTCAGGACGCGGCAACGCGCGATCGGGCGGTCAGAGAGTTGACGGGGGAAACCAGCCGCCTCGTTCAAATCACGGCCGAAATGAGCGAGACAGCCCAGGAAGGTCTCCGTCGCGACAAGGCGCTCCGTCAGCTCGCGCACGATAACCGACTCCGCCTCGAGCGCACCGCGACCTCGCTGCAGTCGCTGGCCTCCGATGCACTCGAAAGCGCGGAGGGCATCGACGCGATGTCCGCGGCGGCGGACGAGATTCGCGCCTTCCTCGTTCTGGTTCAGAAGATCTCGCGCCAGTCCAAGCTGCTCGCGCTCAACGCCGCAATGGAAGCGGCGAGGGCGGGTGAGCATGGTCATGGCTTCGCCGTCGTCGCCACCGAAGTTCGGCGCCTGGCCACGAGCTCCGCGGAGGCGGCTCAGCGCACGACTTCTCTGGTGCAGGAGATGCTGGACAGCATCAAGCATTCGCGTGAATCGACCGCTCGTACCGTTTCGACGGTGGAGCAGGTTCTCGAATCCACGCGCGCCGCGCGACAGTCGCTGGCAAGGGTTGAAGAGGGAACTATTGAGGGAGAGGACCTGAGCGGAAGGATGGCGAGCTCGGTGCGTGAGTCGGGCGAGCTGATAACAGGGATGACCCAGCGGCTTTCGAGCCTCTCGCAGGGAACTACCGCTTTCTCACGCGCGATTCAGCACGTCGCGGTGTCGAATGAGGAACAGAGCAGGAACATCGGCGAGATTGCCGCGACAGCGAACGCGCTCACCGAGGCCTCAACCCGCATCTCTCAGCTCGTGAGCACCTTCAAGCTTGGCGGCAGCTGACCCCTGGCCTCCGGGGTCTCGGCACAACTGAGCCTGTCAGTCCTTGAAGATCTTCACCGTGATTTTGCCGTCGCTCGTCACCCAGCCGCGATACATGCCGGCCGAATTGAAGGGCGTCGCGATGTTTCCCCTCCGATCCATCGCGATCACCCCGCCTTCACCGTGCTGGGCGACGAGCTCCCTCATGACCACATCGTCCGCCGCCTGCCGCAGCGAGGCGCCCGTGTAGCGAACCCGCGCGCAAATGTCGGCTGCGACGTTGTTGCGGATGAAAAACTCTCCATCTCCGGTTCCCGAAACCGCGCAGCTCAGGTTGTTGGCATAGGTGCCGGCGCCGATGATCGGTGAGTCACCGACACGGCCATATCGCTTCATGCTGGTGCCACCGGTCGATGTCCCGGCGGCGAGATTGCCCGCCCTGTCGAGCGCAACCGCGCCAACGGTTCCGAACTTCCGCTCATCGCCCGCAATCCATCCGGTCTGGCCGCTGTCCGCTCGCGCTCTCTCCGCCTCGTACGCCTTCCAGCGTCGCTCGGTCCAGAAATAATGCGGGGGGACGAGCTTCATGCCCTGTGACTGGGCAAACTCTTCGGCTCCCGCGCCGACCATCATCACGTGCGGCGACTTCTCCATCACCAGTCGTGCGAGTGAAATGGGATTTCTGACGTGCTCGACCGCCGCCACCGCTCCGGCGCCCAGGGTTCTGCCGTCCATTATCGATGCATCGAGCTCGTTGACGCCATTGGCCGTGAACACAGCGCCCTTCCCCGCATTGAAGAGCGGCGAGTCCTCCATCACCCTGATCGTCGCTTCAACCGCATCGAGACTGCTGCCCCCGCGCGAGAGAATCTGATACCCGGTGCGAAGCGCGATCGTCAGAGTGTCGATGTACGCCTTTTCCATCACCGGCGTCAGGTTCTGCCGGAAAATGGTGCCGGCGCCACCGTGGATCACCAGCGCGAAGGTGGGCGCGGATACTGCTGTCTGTGCGTGACCAGCGACGGCAAGACAAAACAAAGACAGGAGGCCGGCGCATGCGGCCAGGTGAAGAGGACGGCGCGACATATTGGTCGGGTGAGAAGAGAGCGTTGGTGTCCGCTCGACGGCCGGACAGGTGCTTCAGTAAGGTATGAGGCCGGTATAGCTTCCCGCTACGCATGAAATCCTCCCACCCGTCCAGACTGAGGAAGCTGCGTCTCGCGGCAGCGGATGCACCACGCGTCGATCTTGCGGGCCTCGCTCGCGAATCTGGAGATGAAGCTCATCGACCGCGACATCGTCGACGCGATTTCACAGGCGGCTGGTGAGATCAGAGAGGGCCTGCATCACGAGTACTTCCGCGTCGACATGATCCACGGGGGACATCGTCCAACATGAACGCCAATGAAGTGATGGCGAATCGCGCGCAGGAGATTCTGTGGAAGGAGCGCGGTCGGTACGACATCGTACATCCCAACAACCATCTCAATCTCAGTCAGTCCACGACGCTGGTGCCGTTGCTTGGCTACGAGACGACGACGGAAATCGCGAAGGATGCTCTCGAGAGCGGGCGCGGAGTTTACGAGCTCGTGTGCGAGCGCGGCTTGATGACTCGGGATCAGCTCGACCGTTTGCTCAACCCCGCGGCGATGACTGCGCCGCGACGAGCGGAATAGCTTCAAGAGGCAGTCGAAAGGGTCGCGCGCAGAGCGTGAAGCGGGGCGGTTCCTGCCCTCCCACAACCAACTGTTGAAGGTTAGTTTGTACGTGCTTCAGCCTGACTACTCCGCACAGCGTTTCACCAGGCGAAGGTGAGGCGCCTCCAAACGACGAGAACAGGATTCCCCTCGCATGAAAGGTACTGACCGCCTCCGGCGGCTTGCATCCTACGCGCTCTTTGCCGC
>JALYYH010000152.1 GCA_030946665.1 Gemmatimonadota bacterium | reverse complement strand
GATCTTCGACAGCGTCTCGGCTTCGACTGGATTCACTGACCACCTCGGGGTGTTTTTGCCACCGCTCTTAACATAAACGCTCACAGACATGTGAGAAGGGAAGAAATCCACAATTGCCGCCGTGAGCGGGTTTTCTTCCTCCCCTACAAATTACGGCCTGACGCTTGCGCATCAAAATATCCGGCAGACGACCGTTTCGCTCCGACCAGCCACCGCCTCGCGCGGCGCACGTCAGGCAGCGGCGTCAATTCAACACGAATATCGCGGCGGGAGACCGATAATGGCAGACGAGCGCAGCAACCAAGACGAAAGGATGGAGGAGCGAAGCCGAGGCAGTAGCGCCGGGAGTGGAAGCGGGGGAATGAGCGGGCACAATCACGGCGGAGGAGAATCGCGGCCCACGAGCAACGTCCGCAAGACGCCGCGTGGATTCGCGGCAATGGATCCCCAGGCGCAGCGCGCGATCGCGGCGAAAGGTGGACGCGCAGCGCACCAGAAAGGAACCGCGCACGAATTCACTAGTGAAGAGGCGCGCGTAGCTGGGAGAAAAGGCGGAGAGGCATCTCGTGGCGGACGGAGATCAAGCGGAACGAGCTGAGCGGCTGCTGAGTCGACCCAGCTGGACGGAAATGAGTGAGGCACGGTTTTCACCGTGCTCGTCGTTTTTTTCTCTCTCTCAAGGAGGACAATACCACCGGGATCGTTAGGCCCTGGAGTTGCATGTCTCGTCGTCTGAGAGCGCACCGCTCACCAAAAGGCGTTGGAGATGATGGAGCCCCAGCAACACGGCACGGTTGCGGACGCGCGTGAAGCACCGCGAAAGGTACGCGACACCAGCGGCACGAAGTACGCGGGTCTGCTTGCGTCGAGAGATGCGGTCGATCGCGAGCGGCAAAAGTATTTCGAGCTTTTCGAGCTCGGCCCCGACGCCTGCTTCCTGACCGACTCTCAGGGGATCATTCGCGAAGCGAACGCGGCGGCCAGCCAGCTGCTCGGTGTTCCCAGTCAGTTTCTCCCGGGGAAACCGTTCCCGAGCTTTTTCGAGGAGAAGGCGCGCAGAGCCTACCGCCACCAGCTCGATCAGCTGTGCGGGTCGGAGCGATCCGACGACTGGGAGATACGTCTCCGATCGCGTAGCGGCGCATTCACCGACGTCTCGGTTTCAATAGGACGAATGGCTGGAAGGGACAAGAGTGTCTCGGGTTATCGCTGGGACGTACGCGATATCTCCAGGCGAAAGCAGGCGGAGAACTCGGTGCGCGAGCTCAATCGCGACCTCGAGCGTCGTGTCACGTCTCGAACGAACCAGCTCGCCGCCGCGAATCGAGTCAAGGACGAGCTCCTCGGACGCGAGCGCAAGGCGCGCGAGGAAGTAGAAGTGTCGAACCGCGTCAAATCCGATTTCCTCGCGCTTCTGAGTCACGAGTTCCGGACCCCAATGCAGGCGATATTCGGCTACACAGAGCTACTCGAGCGCGAGATCCACGGGCCGCTCAACGAGCCGCAGCGGCGCTACCTCCAGCGCATACGACAGAGCCAACAGCACCTGCTCGGGCTCATCGCGACGATCCTCGACTTCGCCAAGCTCGAGAGTGGACAGGCCATCGATGTCGCTCTGCATCCGACCGTCGTCCACGAAGTGCTGGTGCACCTGGAAGGCCTCGTCGGCGCGCAGCTCGAGGAGAAAGAGCTGAACTACGACTACAGTTGTGCTGATCCGTCGCTTGTCGCCAACGCGGATGCCGCCAAGCTGCAACAGATCATGCTCAACCTCCTGGCCAACGCGATCAAGTTCACCGACCGCGGAGGAAGCATCACTCTCGAGTGCCAGCGGGAACCGGAAAGCATTGCGATTCGCGTGATCGACAGTGGCAAAGGCATTCCCGCCGACAAGCTCGAGGCCATCTTTCAGCCATTCGTGCAGCTCAAGGCGAGAGGCGCCGTCACGAACGGCACCGGCCTCGGTCTGCCAATCAGCCGGCGACTAGCCACAGCGTTGGGGGGCTCACTCGCCGCTACGAGCGAGATCGGGAAAGGGTCGACGTTCACTCTCAGGCTTCAAAGCGCGACCTAGACTCTTCTTGCAGCAGTGCTCGAGCATCGACACGATCTCTTCCATCGTGGTTAGCCCGCGGTCTCGCGCGTAGAAGGTCCTGATCGCCTTGTAGCGCTCGTCCTTTGGCAGCGTCATCCCCTTCTCCATCACCCACTTCTGCAGCGCTCGCGGGCGCGGTCCCCACCATCCGCACTCCTCGAACTTCTTGTTGAGCAGAATGACGATCGGAATCGAGCGCGAGTTGCCGGTGAGGTGCGCATCCATGATGTCCAGATTCTCGTCGCGGGCGAGAATGCGCAGATCCATGTTGCTCACCGATTCCGCCAGCTTGGCCACGATCGGAACTATGTTGACGGCATCGCCGCACC
>JALYYH010000135.1 GCA_030946665.1 Gemmatimonadota bacterium | reverse complement strand
TTCCAATATCGAGCGCTGGTGGTGCCGCAGATCATCTGGGGCATGGGAGCGTGGATAGGAGTGGGCGTGCTCGTGCTGGGCCGCATCCTGCGCGGCTGGCAGGCTCGACGCGCTGCACTCATGTCGGCTCTGACGTTTGCCAGCGTGATTGCTCTGTACGTCGTGTTCCGGATGGCGTCGTTCAATCGCGGGCAGTTTCTGTGAGCGACTTTCCGATCGCGCTCCACGGCGAACGAGTGGTGGCAGTGGTCATCGGCGGCGGGACAGTGGGCACCCGTAAGGCGCTCGCGCTGGCGGAGGCAGGCGTTCAGGTGCGCGTCGTGTCACCCACAGTAACACCTGCATTGGACGATGCAGAGGCAGCGCGCTCGCTATCGATCGTCCGGGAATCCTATCGCGCGGCGCAGCTGGACGGAGCCACGCTGGTGATCGCCGCGACGGATTCGCGCGAAGTGAACGCGCAGATCGCGGTGGATGCTCACTCCCGTGGCAAGCTCGTCAACATCACCGATTATCCCGACGAAGGAAACTTTCACACAATGGCGCTGCATCGTTCCGGCGATGTCACCATCGCCGTTTCCGCCGGTGGAGTTCCGGGAGCCGCTGCCAGGATTCGCGATGCGATCGCCGAGCGTTTCGACGCCCGCTACGAGCGCGCGATCTCAGCGCTGCGGAGACTTCGCTCGCGCCTCATAGCCACTGGAGGCGGGCGCTGGCGTGACGCGGCGCCAAAGCTGCTCGCCGACGATTTCTGCGATTCGGTGGAAGACGGATCCTTCTCGGACAAGGTGGACTCGTGGCGGTGATCGTTGCCGGCGTCAGTCATGCCACTGCTCCGATCGAAGTTCGGGAGAAGCTGGCGTTTCGGCCGAATGAGGCTGTACGCGAGCTGGGTCGCCTGCGCGACGCGGGTTTGATCGGGGAGGGCGTAGTCCTCTCGACCTGCAATCGCACCGAGATCTACGCTGTCGAAGAGGACGGCGACGCTCTCGCGCCGATCACCGACCTCCTCTCCGCGCGTCTTGGGAAGAATGCGGCGGAATTCGTCTACGTACGACACGACCGCGACGTAGCGACGCACCTGTTCAGCGTCGCCGCCGGACTCGACTCCATGATACTCGGCGAAGCTCAGATACACGGACAAGTGAAAGACGCGTGGGAAGAATGCCGCGCCGAGTCGGGACCGATACTCAATCGAATGTTCCAGAGTGCGTTACTCGCCGCTGCGCGCGCCAGAGAGGAGACGGGAATCGGCCGCGGAGCCGCGTCGGTAAGCTCGGCCGCCGTTCAGCTCGCCAAGAAAATCTTCGGCGGCCTCGGCGGCCATCGCGCAATGATCCTTGGCGCGGGTGACGTCGCGGAGCTCGCGCTGGAATGCCTGCGGAATGAAGGAGTGCGAGTGGCGATCGTCGCCAACCGCACCTACGAGCGCGCGCAGTCCCTGGCGGAGCGTCACGGCGGTACCGCGATGCACTACGAGGAGTGCTGGCAGTCGCTTAGCGACGTTGATGTGCTCGTCTGCTCCACGGCATCGCCGGTCCCGGTCGTGACCGTCGCTCGCGTCGGCGAGGCGATCGAGGCTCGCGGCGACAAGCCCTTGTGTATTCTCGATATTGCTCTGCCGAGGGATGTGGAGACCGCGGTTGGGGAGCTCGACAACGTTTTTCTCTATGACCTCGACGACCTGCGCGCCGCCGCTGCGGCGAACCTCGAGCGCCGTGAGGAAGATATCCCCGCCGCGAAGCAGATCATCGCGACCGAAGTGCAGAAGTATTGGGATTGGGTCGCCGGCCTTGCTGCGGTCCCCGTGGTGCGGGAATTCAGAGAGGAGATGGACAAGGTTCGGAGTACGGAGCTTGCCGCTGCTCTGAGGCGTCTTGGTCCACTCTCGGACGAACAGAGAGAGACGCTCGAACATTTTTCCAGAGCGCTCATGAACAAGTTCCTGCACGAGCCGAGCGTGCGACTGAAGGCAGCCGCTGCCAATGGGCGCGGACTCGGCGTTGTTGATGCCGCAAAATATCTCTTTGCCCTGGGTGAGAGAGGAGGTTCTCGGCCCACCACTGGTCACGACCAAGCCAGCGACGAACCAGCATCAGGTGCAGCTTCATCGGGCCGGGTTGATCTCGATGGGTAAAATCCTCGTCACCGGTGGCGCCGGTTTCATCGGTTCGCACGTCGCCGATCTTTTCCTCGGCAAGGAGTGGGAAGTCACGATCGTCGACGATCTTTCCTCCGGGAAGCGAGAAAACGTTCCCCACGCGGCGAAGTTTCACCAGATCAGCGCCCTCTCGCCGGAGTTCGTGCGGCTTGTGACGGAGCAGAATTTTGACGTGATCGTTCATCTCGCCGCGCAAATGGACGTCCGCAGGAGCGTGGCGGACCCGCTGGACGACGCGACGACCAACATACTCGGCACGCTCAATCTGATGGAGGCACTGCGGGGTGCAGGTTCTCCCGCTCGCGTGGTCTTCTCTTCGACAGGTGGTGTGCTCTACGGCGACTTCAACAGTCCGCCGAATTACGAGACCTACCCCAAAGATCCAGAGTCACCCTACGCGATCGCAAAACTCAGTACCGAGTACTACCTCGCGTACTACGGGCGCGTTCACAACATGGATTCCGCGGCGCTCAGGCTGGGGAACGTCTACGGGCCCAGGCAGGATCCGCACGGAGAGGCGGGAGTCGTTGCAATCTTCTGCGGCCGCATTCTCAGGAACCAGGCACTCACGATTTTTGGAGACGGGCGGCAGACGCGCGACTACGTTTACGTCGGGGATGTCGCGCGCGCTTTGCATCTGGCCGCCACCGAGCCGCTTCCCGAGAAGGGACGACTCGACGCGCGAGCATTCAACATTGGAACGGGGAAGGGGACCAGCGTGCTCGAAATTGCGAAACTGCTGCAGGAAGCAGCAGGCATTGGCGTTCCAATCGAGTTTGCTCCGCACCGCCCGGGTGAGCAACAGGAGTCGTTCGTCAACGCCGACAAAGCCCGCGAGCTGCTGGGGTGGACGCCGCAGGTGACGTTGCAGGAAGGACTGGCGAAGACTTTCGCGTGGTTCGAGCACCAAGTCAGCGGAGCAGCCGTTTGAGCGGATTGCTATTCCTGCAGCTCGGGCAGGCGATACCGAGCTCACCGATGGAGCTCATTACCAGCTCAACCGGCGCGACGAAATTCGTACTTGGAATTCTGGTGGTCCTCTCGCTCATCAGCTGGGGGATCATCTTTGCCAAATGGTATGAGCTGCGGCGCGCGGCCAGAATCACCTACTCTTTCGCGCACGAATTCGCCGGAGCACATAGCGTCGAGCGTGCGGCACAGATGGCACGCGCCAGCAACGGGCCGCCCGCGGTCGTAATGGAGCGCGCGATGCGCTTTATCGAGGAGACAACGCCGGCCCTCTCGGGGACGTCGGAGCGCGCTGCAAGGTTCAGCGGCTCCCAGGTCGAGGCGCTCCGACTCGTGCTCGACTCCGAAACGACATCCGAGCGCGACCGTTTGAGTCGCTGGGTTCCGTCTCTGGCCACCATCGGCTCTGTCAGCCCCCTCATCGGTCTCCTCGGCACAGTGCTCGGCGTCATCGATGCGTTCGTGGGAATCGCAGCGAAGGGCTCGGGAAACATCGGCGCTGTCGCACCCGGCGTAGCCGAAGCTCTGATTGCGACCGCTGCGGCGCTGAGCGTGGCGATTCCCGCCGTGTTCGCCTACAACATTTTCGCGGCGCGTCTCAACAAGATCGAAGGTCAGCTGGAAAGCTTCGGATCCGAGCTGATCGCATTGCTGGTGAGGGAGGGCAGGATCTGATGGCGCGTCGCGGGCGAGGCCGCGACCGGCTCGTGCTCAACGCGGAGATCAATGTCGTGAGTCTCATCGACGTGATGATGCTGCTCATGATCATCTTCATGATCACCGCGCCGATGATGCAGGGCGGCGTGGACAT
>JALYYH010000098.1 GCA_030946665.1 Gemmatimonadota bacterium | reverse complement strand
CCACCAGATTACCCGCAGTCGCGACGAGCGCCATCGACACGCTGTTGTAGATCGGGCGCCACAGCTCGCTCTCCGAGAAGAGCCGCCGGTAATTCTCGAACGTGTACTCCGGCGGAAGCACCTGAGTCGTCCACACTCCATCGCGCGCGAACGACACGAGCACGACCATCAGATGCGGCAGGACGAGCGCGATCACGATGAGCGCGGCGGCGATACTGGTGAAGATCTGCACGTGCTGCGAGCGAATGGTTCGGCGCCGACGCCCTCCTTTGCTGGCCAGAGTGTACTTCCGCTTCCGGTCGAGCCAGCGAAAGAGCACCAAGCCCGCGACCGCGCTGAGTGCCAGCACTGTCGTCTCTACGTAGGCGAGACCCATCGCGCCATTGGTTTTCGAGGCGAGAATCTGCGTCGACAACACCCGCAGCCCCCCGCCGAACACGTACGGCGCCGAGAAGGAGCCGAGCGCGTTCATGAAGACGAGAAGCATCGATCCGGCAACCGCGGGCATCAGCAGCGGTAGAGTCACTCGCCTCAGCCTTTGCCAGGTACTCGCGCCCAGTCCGGAGGCGGCTTCGTCGAGAGTTGCATCGAATCGCTCCAGTCCGGCGGACACGAACAGGAAAACGTAGACGTACATGGTATAGGCGTGAACGAATACGATCGCACCGACTCCTTTCAGTCTCCACGGTGCTTCCTGCATTCCCAGGACGCGCTGCACGATGCGCGTGATCAGTCCGCTCTCTCCGTAGAGAAAGAGGAACGCGATGACGCCAACCAGCGGCGGTAACGCCGCTGGTAGCGTGGCCACGGCGCGTAATAGCCGTCGTCCCGGGAAGTCGAACCTGCCGAGTAGAAAGGCGAGAGGAACGCCGATGGCGAGAGATGCGAACACCGACGCTACTGAAATGACGAGGCTCGTCCACAGCGCCTCGCGATCGGCGGGACTCGCGGCAAACTCGCGCCAATGTCCCAATCCGTTCTCGAAGCTTCCGGCAATCACGGCTGCATTCGGGTAGACCACCGTCCACAACAACAACAGTATGACGGGGAACGCAATCAGCCAGCTCTGTCGCCTGAACGACGATTTCATCCCGGCACGATTGGAAATGGTCCCTTGGTCGGCTCGACGGCGACATTGTCGTCTTCGTGAGCATTTCCAGGGGCGGACTCGACATCGACCGTGACTCCGCCCGAAAGCTCGACGCGATACACGATCACGCCGCCGGCGAATCGTCGATTGACGACACGGCCCGGCCAGGCTGAGTTTGCGCCCGGGGCGACGAGCTCGAGCGCCTCTGGCCGCAGCACCACGAACGCCTTTCCGTAAGGCAATGACATGCCTTTCGGGCGATTCACGGCCAGCTCGCGCGTCCGTCCGCCGATTATCACCGACGCGATATTGCCGCGATCGATGGCCGGTACCATCGTGCCGCGCCCTATGAATGAGGCCACCTCTCGGGATTCGGGCGCTTCATACAGCTCCTCGGGTGTCCCGACCTGGAGGAGCTTCCCCTTCTTCAGAAGCGCGATTCGATCGGCAATCGCAAACGCGTCCTCCTGATCGTGCGTCACGAACAACGCTGGAACGCCAACCCGCCGCAGCATCGCCCGGAGGTCGTCGCGCATCGCCTGCCGGAGTGTCGGATCAAGATTCGATAGCGGCTCGTCGAGCAGCAGTGCGCGCGGCTCGATCACCAGCGCGCGGGCGAGCGCGACACGCTGCTGTTCGCCACCGGAGAGCGACTGGATCGCTCGGTCCCCTGCGCCCGACAATCCGACAGCCGCCAGCGCCCCGTGTGCTTTCTCCAATCGCTCTGCCTTACGAACGCGTCGCGCCTCGAGACCGAACGCCACGTTCTCCTCGACAGGCATGTGAGGAAAGAGAGCATAGTGCTGGAAAACCATTCCAAACCCGCGACGCTCTGGCGGAACCCGCGTTATGTCCGTGCCGCCAAGCGTCACCGTTCCAGCGTCCGGCTGCTCGTAACCCGCCGCGATGCGTAGCGTCGTCGTCTTGCCCGAGCCCGACGCGCCTACCAATGCCAACAGCTCCCCCGGACCTACCTCGATTGAGACGTCGTCGACGGCAGTGAACTCACCGAACCGGCGCGTCACACCATTGAGCGCCAGCACTCCCGCACCAGAGTCTTCACGTCGCGCGCGCGGCGCGTCCGTCACTGCTGGTGTCCGCGATTCCTGATGTTCGCGTCCCAGTACTTCATCCACTCGTCGAGATGCGCGGCCATCACTTCGCGATCGACCGGCATAGGCTTGATCTTCGCCATCGCATCGCGGATCCATGCAGGAAGCTTCGACACTGGAACGTCCTTGCGCGCGGGAATGCGGAGGAAGGAGTCCGCGGCCGCGATCATTGCCTCGGGCGTCGTGACATACTCGTAGTACTGCTCCGCTTCCTTCGGGTGCTTGGTGCCACGGACGATCGCGATGCCATCCACCAGCAACGGCGTGCCGCTCGAGGGAATGGAGTATTTCACCGGGATGCGGGTGCGCTGCTCGAGAGTCGCGATGTCGGGCATGTCCCACATGGTGACGACCCCCTCCTGCCGGCCCAGCTTCTGATAAAGAATCGTGGGATTCAGAGTATACTCTCGCGTGTTCGCGTCGAGCTTCCGCAGCCATTCATAGCCTGCATCGGGCTTGCCCGTTTCCGCAATGGAGCGGGCCATGATCGCGCCAAAGATCGCCCGCATCGTCCCCGACGCGATCGGGTCGCGGATGAGAATCTTTCCCTTCCACTTCGGGGCGATGAGATCGTCCCAGTCCTTCGGCGCGTCGGCCTCCCTTACCGCGGCGCTGTTGTAGCCGATGACTTCCGGCGTCAGATACGTCCCGTACCAGTTGTCACGCGCTTCGCGACCTTCTGGATCGATCGACGCCGCCCAGGTCGGCTTGTAGGGCTGCAGCAGATTTTCCTTGGTCGCTCGATCGAACGCCTCCGCCGGCGCCCCGAACCACACATCCGCCTGCGGGTTCGGCTTCTCGGCGCGCACTCG
>JALYYH010000070.1 GCA_030946665.1 Gemmatimonadota bacterium | reverse complement strand
AGCATCTTGCCGCTGAAGGTGTCGCGATCGACCGCGATCCACGATAGTGGCGCGCCGCGCGAAGCCTGATCCATCGCGGTCATGATGCTCGCCTGCTCGCGCGACTTCATGCGCACCCGGATCTCCTGCCCCGGCTGCACGAGGAAGCTCGGAATGTCCACGGACCTCTGATTCACCTCGACGTGGCGATGGCGAATGAGCTGCCGTGAGGCCTTCCGGCTGCCGGCGAACCCCATGCGATACACGACGTTGTCGAGGCGCGACTCCAGCGCCGCGAGAAGATTGTGTCCGGTGATTCCGGGGAGCGGTGCAACTCGCTCGAAGGTGTTGCGGAACTGTCTCTCGCTCACGCCGTAGATGCGCTTGATCTTCTGCTTCTCACGGAGCTGCTTCGAGTACTCGGACATCTTGCGACGACGGGCGGTGGACGAACCGTGCTGTCCGGGAGGCGTCGGACGACGCTCGACCGGACATTTCTCCGTGAAGCACTTGGTTGCCTTGAGGAAAAGCTTCGTTCCCTCGCGACGGCACTGCCTGCAGCTCGATCCTGTATAACGCATCGGTTAGACTCTCCGACGCTTGGGAGGGCGGCAGCCGTTGTGCGGAATCGGCGTCACGTCCTTGATCGACTTGACCTGAAGACCGGCGGCGACGAGCGCCTGGATCGCGGACTCGCGACCCGAGCCTGGTCCCTGAACTCTCACGTGCACGCGGCGAACGCCGAGCGTGACAGCTTCGCGACCAGCCTGTTCGCCCGCGACAGTCGCCGCGAACGGCGTGGACTTCTTCGAACCCTTGAAGCCAGCCTTTCCCGAGGAGCCCCACGAGATGGTGTTCCCGTGAGTGTCGGTGATCGTGATGGTCGTGTTGTTGAATGTCGCGCTGACGTGCGCGATTCCTTCTGCCTCGATCACGCGCTTTGCCTTCTTTCCAATAGCCATAATTACTTCGTTACCTTCTTCTTGCCGGCAATTGCGCGGCGTGGGCCCTTCTTGGTGCGGGCGTTGGTGTGCGTGCGCTGACCACGAACCGGAAGTCCGCGGCGGTGACGAATGCCGCGGTACGAGCCGATGTCCATGAGCCGCTTGATGTTCATCGCGACCTCGGTGCGCAGGGCGCCCTCGACGCGGAAATCCTTTTCGATCGCCTGGCGAAGCTTGTTGGTATCGGCATCGCTCAGGTCCCGAATACGCTGCTCGGAGTTGACGCCAGTCGACTGGAGAATCCGCCGCGCCAGCGCGCGTCCGATTCCGAAGATGTACGTCAGGCCGATCTCGACCTTCTTCTCACGTGGGAGATCTACGCCAGCAATACGCGCCATTGATTAACCCTGCCGCTGCTTGTGCTTCGGATTGCGCTTGCAGATGATGCGAGTCACGCCCTGCCGCTTGATGACCTTGCAGTGCTCACAGATCGGCTTCACGCTGCTGCGAACTTTCACGTCCCTTCTCCCCACGATGTTGGAAAGAGGGCCGGAGCCCTCCAAATTTTTCCGAGGTTAGCCTTTGAAAATACATTGACCGGACACGTAATGCAAGTCGGCCAAAGGCATCCAAAGTATGGAGCAGCGCGGGGTTAGGGCCGCGATCAGCGGCGTCCAGAATCGCGGTAGTTTCGGGCAGGAACCGTCACGTCGCAGTCCAGACGATTGAGTCAAATCGACCTCATCACTGCTTTCAGCTCCGACGCGGGGTCCTTGGCCTCCGTGACCAGCCTGCCGAGCACGATGTAGCTCGCCCCCGCCTTCGCGGCCTCAGCCGCCGTCACGGTCCGCTTCTGGTCGTCTACCTTCCCGCCGGCAACCCGAATTCCCGGTATGAGAAGCTTGAGCTGGCCTCCGTATTTCGCGCCGATCTTGTGAGCCTCGAGCCCACTGCAGACGACCCCGTGAGCGCCGACCGCTGCACAGTCACCAGCGAGGCGAAGAACCTCTCCGTACACCTCGAGCGTCTTGCGGCCCCAGGCGCTGCGAAGCGTCGCAGCATCGAGCGAAGTCAGGATCGTGACGCCAAGTACCCCACACCGGTCTCCAGCGCCCTCCACGGCCGCCTGAATCATCTCCCTTCCGCCCGATGTGTGAACCGTCAGCAGCTTGGCGCCAATTGCGGCCGCGCTTCTCGCTGCCCCCCGCACTGTATTCGGGATGTCGTGCAGCTTCAGATCCAGAAAAACATCGTTGCCCAGTGCGCGTAGGGCTTGCACGATCTGCGGACCCGCCGCGGTGAAGAGCTCACCCCCCACCTTGTAGAAGTTGCAGGCGTCCCCCAGCCGCTCGACCATCGACAACGCGATGTCGGCTCGGGGGAAATCGAGCGCGACGATGGGAATCGGTCGCGACCTTCTCGCGTCCGATCCAGCCTTCGCCACCGCCTTCGCCCGCGTCCCCGTCGGCCGCGAATGCGTGCTCATATCAGCTCTCCCAGCGCAGAGAACCCCGCAAGTCCTGCAACAAAGCTACGTCGTTCTTACTGCACCAGGTCACGAGATCATCGACCAGCCTCGCGGCGAGCTTTGGCTTCTGCATCGCGGCGGTCCCTATTGCCACCAGAGATGCGCCGGCAATCACGTACTGCACGATGTCAGTCGCTCGCGAAATACCTCCGACTCCCATCACCGGAATCGAGACCGCCTTCGCCACTTTATACGTTGCCAGGACACCGACCGGAAGCAGCCCCGGTCCGCTCACTCCACCGGTGCCGAACCCGAGCGCTGGCCTTCTCGACGAGACGTCGATCACCAGTCCGGGTATCGTATTCACCACCGAGATGCCATCTGCTCCCGCGTCGGCCGCGACCTGCGCGCTCCTGGCGATGTCAGTCAGAGTCGGTGACAGCTTGACGAAAATCGCTTTCTTTGTCACCGAGCGGGCGCGCGTCACGACTTCCTTCAGCGATTGCGGATCCGCGCCGAATTCCATTCCGCCGGCCCTGACGTTTGGGCAGCTCACGTTTACCTCGTAGCCCGCGATCCCCGCCGAGTCATCGAGCCGGGAGACAACAGTCGCGAAATCCTCGACTCGGTTGCCGACCACGTTGACCAGCACCCTGGCCCGCCGAAGGTTTGCCGCTAGCCACGGCAGGTGATCAGACTTCACCTCCTCCACGCCCGGATTTGCCAGGCCAACGGCGTTGATCATTCCACCTTCGAATTCCGCGACCCTCGGCGCCGGTGCACCGTGTCGCGGCTCGACGCTCACAGCCTTTGTGACGAGTCCGCCCAGGGAGTCGAGATCGATCACGCGAGCAATCTCCCTGCCGTAAGCGGCCGTTCCGGCGGCAAGCAACAATGGATTTTGAAAATCGATTCCCGCGACAGTGACTGCGAGCGCGGATCGAGTCACCGCTACCGGGCGCCTCCGACTCGGGACTCATAGTGGGCCAGATAACGCAGCACCGACTCCGCGATATTTCTCGCAAGAGAGCGCTGGTTGTCCTGGTCGCTCAGGAAGGTCGCCTCGGACTGATTGCTGCCGAAACCGATCTCTATCAATACCGCGGGCATGTAGGATCCGCGGAGCACGGCGAAGTTCGCCTGCTGCACACCACGATTCGGTCCGGGATGCACATCGATCAATCCGTTCTGGATGGTGAGGGCGAGATCACTCGATTCCCTCAGATGCTCGTTCTGAGCCATATCGGTGATGATAAAACTCAGCGGGTCTCCCTTCGGAGCATTGGCCCCAGTCTCGAATTTGACCGATTCGTTTTCCATGTCCTGTACGCGGCGCTCGTCCTCGGTTTTGGCTTCGGCGAGGAAATATGTCTCGAATCCGCGCTCGCGCGCCGCCGCGGCAGAAGCGTACCCAGGCGCATTGACGTGAATCGAGACGAAGACGTCTCCGTGATTGCTGTTGGCGATCTTTCCGCGGTCAGCCAGCGCGATCAGGGTATCGGCTGTTCTCGTCATCAGGACATCCACGCCGCGGGCGCGCAGGACAGTCGCCAGTTTTTTCGCCACAGAGAGAGTGACGTCCTTCTCGACGAACCACGCAGAATTTCCGATCGGGCCGGTCATCCCGAAATCGGGCCCGCCGTGGCCAGCATCGATCACGACGACCTTTCGCGCCGATGGCCGTATGATTACCGGGGGCGCAGCTCTGTTTGCGGTTGCGACACCACTGAACGTTCTGAGCTCACCCCGCGCGGCATCGTAGAAATATCCGCCGCCGTACCGGGGAATAACCTCGGAGACGAACTGGAATGGTAGATACAACTGTCCACCGCGAACTTGCGGCGCCCGCGTGAGCGGAATCGTCAGCGTGTCGCGCTTGGCGAAGGGGATTCCGTCGATCAGGTCGAGCTTGAGCCGCGGCAGCGAGAGCGTGTAGTGGAGATTCGTGGACGTGATCAGCATTCCACGCATCGCTCTCATCAGCGCGTCCGCGCGCACGCTCGGCAGGCCGCCGTCTATGGTGACCGGCACCGATACCGCGGCAGCGCCGTCGCGCACGACTATAAACGTCGGTGCCTGCGCCGCCGCGACAGCAGTCTGCAGAAAGAGCAGCAGCGCGATCATCGAGTGCGCACTGCCCGCTGCATGTCGCGCTCATCGTCGCGCTTCTTCTCGTCGGCGCGCTTGTCGTAGAGTTTTTTACCCTTGCCGAGCGCGAGCGCGATCTTCGCCTTGCCCCGCTTGAAGTAGATCTCGAGCGGGATGAGCGTCAGTCCCTGACGCTCCACCGCGCCGATCATCTTCCGGATCTCCTTGCGGTGCAGCAGGAGCTTGCGCGTCCGGGTGGGCTCGTGATTGAAGTAGCTCGCCTGTTCGTAGGGCGATATGTGAAGATTGAGCAGAAAAACCTCACCGTCCTTAACGATCGCGTAGGAATCAGCGATGTTGGCCTTTCCGTTCCGCAACGATTTGACTTCGCTGCCGGTCAGAACGACACCCGCCTCCCATGTGTCGATGATGTGGTAGTCGTGTCTGGCGCGTTTGTTCCGCGCGACCGACTCCTTCCCATCTTTCTCGACTGTCTCTGCCATTTGACTTCGCGCTCAAGTTAGACGCAACAGGTTTCGCCGCAAAGCGGCTCGCACGCTTCGACGATTGCCATTAATGCAGCTATCCCGGCGGTAAACCGCCGCCGCGTGCGTTTAACCATTCCCATCACGACGATCCTCTTCTATCTTGCAAAGTTCGATTTGCCGAAGTGGTGGAACTGGTAGACGCGCTGGCTTCAGGAGCCAGTGGGCGCAAGCTCGTGGGGGTTCGAGTCCCCCCTTCGGCACATAAAAAAGAACGGCGCGTCTGCTGAGCCAGGCGCGCCGTTT
>JALYYH010000066.1 GCA_030946665.1 Gemmatimonadota bacterium | reverse complement strand
ACGCGCGCTCCCATTCCTTGATCTCGTTCACTTCGATCTGATCGAGGAAGCCGTTGGTGACCGCAAAGATCACCATTACCTGTTGCTCGACTGCCATCGGCCGGTACTGCGGCTGCTTGAGGAGCTCAACCGTACGCGCCCCGCGCTCGAGCTGCTTCTTGGTGGCTGCATCCAGATCAGACGCGAAGGACGAGAACGCCTCGAGCTCGCGGTACTGCGCAAGGTCCAGCCGAAGCCTGCCGGCAACCGACCGCATTGCCTTAACCTGCGCCGATCCTCCGACGCGGGACACCGAGATTCCGACGTTGACTGCCGGACGAACGCCGGCGAAAAAGAGATCTGCTTCCAGGAATATCTGACCATCGGTGATCGAGATCACATTGGTCGGGATGTACGCGGACACGTCGCCAGCCTGTGTCTCGATGATTGGCAGCGCCGTCAGCGACCCGCCCGGCTTGCGAATGTTCTTTCCATCGACGATCGCGCCGTCTTCGCTCAGCTTCGCGGCTCTCTCCAGCAAACGCGAGTGGAGATAGAAAACGTCACCAGGAAACGCCTCGCGTCCCGGCGGCCTGCGGAGAACGAGCGAAAGCTGCCGGTAGGCGGCCGCCTGCTTCGACAGGTCGTCGTACACACACAGCGTCGGCTGGCCTTCGTCATACATGAAGTACTCGGCCATAGCGCAGCCCGAGTAAGGCGCGATGTACTGCATGGGAGCTGGATCCGATGCGCCGGCAACGACCACGATGGTGTACTCCATGGCCCCCGCCTGGCGAAGCCTCTCGACCACCGATGCGACCGTCGAATTCTTCTGACCGATCGCCACGTAGACGCAGATGACGCCGGCTCCCTTCTGGTTGATGATCGTGTCGATCGCGATCGCAGTCTTGCCAGTGCCTCTGTCGCCGATAATCAGCTCACGCTGTCCGCGACCGATCGGAATCATCGAGTCGATCGCCTTGATTCCTGTCTGGAGCGGCTCCTTGACCGGCTGGCGGACGATGATGCCCGGTGCTTCAGACTCGACTTTGCGCGTGTGCTTGGCGTTGATCGGGCCAGCATCGTCGAGGGGGCGGCCGAGTGGGTCGACGACTCGGCCGACCAGCTCCTGTCCGACCGGGACTTCAAGCACGCGACCCGTGCGCCGAACCTCGTCTCCTTCTTTTAGCTGGAGGTAATCCCCGAGGACCACCGAGCCGATATTGTCTTCCTCGAGATTGAGCGCCAGGGCGGTGATCTTCTCGCCAGTTTCCGACGACGTGACCTCGAGCATCTCGCCAGCCATTGCCTTGCCGAGCCCGTAGATTCGCGCAATCCCGTCTTTTACCTCGAGAATGGTCCCTACCTCCTCGACGTCCAGCTCGTGGAGGTCAGCCGCCTCGATCTCGCGGAGGAGTATGTCCTTGATTTCGCCGGGGCGGAGAATCGTTTCAGTGGCCATGATCTATGTGCTCGGAACCTGGGCTTGGCAGGAGCTCGGGAGCGCCGGCCGGAGGGTGTTATTTCGCTTGTGAAATTTATCACAAGCTCCCATCTGGTGCAACGCTGATCGTACTGGAAAAGACAGGCCGCGGCTTTCTCGGCGTTTGGATTGGGTGTTTCCACTGACATCCACAAAACTGAAGCAGGGAGCTGTGGGCAACGCGCGCCATCCGTACTCCGAGAACTAAGTGCGGCTCCGGGTGCGGCCCTGCGCAAATCGATCGATGAGGTCGGTGGTGCGGAGCCGCGCGAGAGAGGCCGGACGAGTCCCAAAGATCCTTTGCGCGGTCACGGCCAGATGCGATGACGATGCGAAATCGAGGATCCTCGCGATGTCGCGAATGTCGTGACCCGGATTCTTTGCCAGCTCCGCCGCGGCGACGAGGCGAACGAGATCGATCACGCGCTTGAGATTGGGTGCTCCGGGCTTGGCGAAGTTTCTACTGAGATGCTCCCGACTTAGACCAATCGCCTTAGCCAGCGCGGTGGTCGTGACCGGACGCCCGGAATGTGCGACGACTACTTCCCAGGCGCTCCGCTGCAGCGGAGTCGTGAGTCCGAGAGATTGCGGTGGATCGCCAAGCGCCTGATTGAACCGTGTTGAAAAAGCGTGAGGAAATACGAGGTCTCGCGCGGCACTGTCGTCGATGCCGTCGACGATGAAGTCGATGAATCCAAGGTTGGCGCACCTCGCCACGGCTGGAGCGTCGGAAGGACGGAGCGGCAGAATTCCGAAGAATGGCGCGCTCGGGAACTCGGCGGCGAACGCGGCGGCCTTCCAGGTATCCTCGTCAGGCGCGCCGAGGTCGATGAGTACCGCATCGACGAGTGTGCGCCGGAACACCGCCTCGAGCTCTTCCGCCGATCGCGTGGAGATGATCTTCCAGCGACGGCGCGGAAACGAGGAGCGGACAATCGCGCGCGCGCGTTCCCGCTCCAAATGGACGACGAGCGTTGGCATCGCGGATGAATCGCTGGCGGTCACGGCTAGACCCCGGCTTCCACGCTGTCCATGTCCGGCTTCCCTTCTATGAATTGCCGAACGAGTGGATCTCTCGTGTGCTGAATTTCATCGACGGTACCAACCTGCCGGACCTTTCCCTCGTAGAGCATGGCTATCCGGGAGCCTACGGTGTACGCGCTCCTCATGTCGTGGGTGACGACGATGCTCGTCACGCCCAGCTTCTCCCGCATCCTGATCATGAGCTGGTCGATGATCGCGCTGGTGACAGGATCGAGTCCAGTCGTCGGCTCATCGTAGAGGATGTATTTGGGCTGCCGAGCGATGGCGCGCGCAATCCCGACTCGCTTGCGCATTCCGCCGGAGAGCTCGGCCGGGTATTTGGTCTCTACGCCGGGCAGGTCGACCAGCTCGAGAGCCTCGGCCACGCGCTTCATGATGTCGGGCTCGGCGAGACGTCCTTCCTTACGCAGGCCCATCGCCACGTTGTCGCCGATGGTGAGTGAGTCGAAGAGCGCCGCAAACTGAAAGACGTAGCCGATGTGCGATCGCAGCGCGTACAGCTCGTCGCGAGGGAGCCGCGGCACTTCCTGGCCATCGACGAAAACAGAGCCCCGGTCGGGCTGAAGCAGGCCGACGATGTGCTTGATAGCGACCGATTTTCCGGTCCCGGAATAACCGATCAGGGCCATGGTCTCGCCCTCGTTCACCTCTAGCGAAAAACCTTCGAGGACTTTCTTCGACCCGAAGGCTTTGTGGACGTCGATCAGCTTGATCAATCTCGGCGGGTGATCACAAAACTGAAGTTAAGCGGACCGCATGAAAGAGCCAGCCGCGAAGCGAATCGCGGCTGGCTCAACCGTCGAACGAGAAGCGGCGAAATCGACGGTTCCGGACACAAAAAAAAAAGGGACGAGCATTGCTCGTCCCTTTCGCATGGCAGTCAGAACGTTACGCCGCGAAACTACCGAGCGCTCTGCCCACATCACCCTCGCGCAGCCGCTTCAACGCGCGGTCACGAAGCTGGCGAACGCGTTCACGCGTCACGCCGAGCAGCGAGCCAATCTCTTCGAGGGTG